>JADLFC010000040.1 GCA_020845775.1 Deltaproteobacteria bacterium | reverse complement strand
TACGCATCAAACATTTCCTTCCCAGTTTCATAGACATGGTAATATGGAGCTCCCAGTATCTCTATTTCACTTAAAGATAGCTCCTTCTCTTCATAGTCAACCAATACTAGAAACTTATCTGGATATTTTTCCCGAATTTTCTTAAAAGGAATTGTTTCCATTATTTCCACCTATTAAACTTTATCTAACTCAACACCATCAAAGGCCATACTAGTGTCAGTTCTGTGTCAGATATTCCCAAACTACCTACTTACTTTACTCTGATTACTATATAAGCGGCTCATCAAACTCAACTTCATTATCTAACGACGAAACGCCGCTACTCGATGCACTAGGATCATACTCACCTTCCTCCCAACGGCTAAGAATCCCCTTAACCTCGGCTAGCGGGCGAGCGTAATGCTTCCTCGAATGCTCAATACACCTATCACGAAAATGGCGTTTGGGAATATCCATATTGAGAGTCTTGCCAGAAAAGGCTTCCTTGATCTCTCCGTCGATAGACATTTTGATACAAAAATCGCGCACGCCAAGATTTATAATATCCCTCTCACTAAAACGAGGATTAAACTCATTCTCCACCATGTGGGCATCCTCTCCTCCCAGTCTAAAAGAAATGAGCGAACCAACATTGCCAAAAACTGTCTTGCGAATCCGCTCGTTAAGCTGCCCAAGGAACTGGTTGGCCAATGTTAGATTCAATCTATACTTGCGAGCCTCGCTCAATATCTCATCAAAAGTATCAGTAGCAAAGTTGTGAAATTCATCTACGTAAAAGTAGAAATCTACCCGCTCATCCTCGCGAACATCCGCCCTAGACATAGCCGCTTGATAAACTTTAGTAACGACAATAGCTCCCAGAAGAGCGGCATTTTCCTCGCCCAAAATTCCTTTTGATACTTTCATCAGAAGAATTTTTTTCTTGTCCATTATGTCGCGAAAATTAAACAAGTTTTCTGGCTGACCCACAATGTTGCGAATCATATTGGTGGCGACAAACTGCCCTACCTTATTGAGAAGCGGGGTAATCGCCTCATTGTCAAACTTCTCTGACCAGCCCGCAAATTCGTTGACCCAAAAGTTTTTTACAACATTATCCTCAATATTGCGAACTATCATTTGGCGATAGTTCTTGTCGCTAAGCATTTTTAGAATCGAAAGAACCGTGGTCCCCGGCGTGTCCAAAAGGGCCAAAGTTGTGTAACGCAAAACGTGTTCTATTCGCGGCGACCAATTGATTCCAAAAAGCCTTTTAAAGATTTCAATAAAACCAATCGTTACCCGCATTTTTAATTCTTCGGGAACTTTTTCTAAGGGATTAAAGCTCGCTGGGAAATTGAGATCCGACGGATCAAAAACAATCACATCTTTAATCCTTTCTTCGGGAACAAGCCTTATGACATTTTCAACTAGGTCACCATGTGGATCGAGCACTCCAACGCCTTGCCCAGTGTCGATATCGTTCTTAATAAGAAGCTCCAGTAACTTCGACTTGCCAGAACCAGACTTGCCCACAACGTATAAGTGCCGTCGCCGATCGGATCTCTTAATGCCGAAGGGAACTCGCTGATCTCTGAAATTAGTGCAGCCAAAAAACGAAATAGCCAGGTCACTTGGATCTGTGGGAAGATCTTGCGGTGGAGCCTCTTTTTTTGACAATACGTGTACCAAATTTGGAACTTCCTTGGCACTAGGCAAGTGGAACAAAGTTGCGAGTTCCCTAGTAGATAACAAAAACCCGTTTAGCAAAAACCGCCGAGAAAACTTTGGTAAATCAACCAATCGCCTTATCTTGCCCGCCCTAATTTGGTTTAGATCTAGGGAGTTAAAATTCGACATCGCGCCTATGAGCGCTTTAAGGCGAGGCGTGGGATCTATGTCTGGATCGTTGCTAATAGCGGCAACTCGCACATTAGCTCTAAACAGCCTTCCTGAAGTCTTTTCTTCAATTCTATTTTTAAAAGTTTCAGAAACACCTTTTTTAAACCAATATTTAGTTCTAAAAATATGCCGTATCTTATCCACTTTCTTGCGAACATTTAGAACTAAATGATGAAAGCCAGAATCCCTTTCAGCTCGAATTACAACTTGGACAATCGCTAGCTCGCCAGGGACGCATTTGGACAGCACGCTAAGCAGACCAGATAGCGAGTCGCCCTCAAATTCCCGATAATCCTTTAGTGGGTATAAGTCATTCCGAACAAGCGAAATCTCGGAACTCACAAATCTCATCTGCGAACCAAATTTCTTAATAAAATCCGATACTTCCATTACTTCTGCGTCTGATGCAATTGCATAAATCTGGCCAATTACCACTTGAGCCACGACATCTTCGGCCGTAATGCAAAATGCAATGTTTTGCCCTATTGCTACTAGCTCTAAACTAACTTGCCCGCCTCTTAAAGTTTCGTGCAGTTGAGTAAAGAGATCTTCGCTGGATGCGGCGGTTAGCACAGCGTCATGAGAAATTTTGACGAGATAAGTCTTCATTAAATTACTTAAACAAAAATTTCACAGATAGATCAAACGCAAAAAAGTGAGATATTTTGACTAACAATTTCAATATATTAAATTTCCTTCAGCGCTCTCAAACGGCTTTATAAATTTTTCCTCGCAATAATTTAACGCATAAAACATGTATTTTATGCACGTTTAGAAATAGAGCTAACATAACAGTACGTGTAGGGCAAAAACTGCTACAGCAAGTGCCTGAGCAGGCTCATTATAGACATAAGAATCAAGAAAGACGAGATTATAGCCAATGGAATTAACAAAAGAGGTAGAAGAAAAAGGGTTTTTCGAGCAATTTGGACTTGAACTAAAGTGCTGCGAGGTGGAAGTTGGCCAGACTTACCCGATTTTTGGCATGATAACGAAAGTCTTCGATGACAACCACGATGATGTTTCGGTAGAAATCAATCACTACATTATAGCAAAGATTAAGCTAATCGATGCGGAGAAACTTGAAATCCTGAAACAAAGAGCATTTGAAACGGGAATCTTTGTTGCCACGGTATTAGCCAAGGAACCTCAAGTTCAATTAGAGTGCAGAACTATAATCTTTGGGCGGCCCCAGGCCTATAACGCTTAATCTGAGATCAGCCTTCTAGCATTTGTGCAACAACAGGCAAGAAGTGTATACTTGTATTAATTGAATACAAGCGATTCGGGAAAGCGACAACATGAAGACTTTGCACAAGAACGAAACATCCTCTAACCCACAGCAGCATAAAACCCGTGAAGCCAAAGCTCTAGGTTTTTCCCATGGCAAATCAAAAAAGACCAAGTCCTCTAATTGGAACGAGATTATTGACGTTGTTAAGAGCTTAGGCTTGCTAATCGCAATAGCACTTCTTCTTCGCGCTTCGGTGGTCGAAGCTTTTAAAATTCCTTCTGAATCCATGAAACCTACGTTACAAGTTGGCGATCACATCCTAGTAAATAAGTTGAGTTACGGTCTTAGGCTCCCCTTTATTAAGGAAACCGTTTGGCAGTTAAGCAAGCCCGAACGGGGGGACGTAGTGGTTTTTACTCTTCCAGACGATCCAAACACAGCAGAGATAGACGAGTCGGACACAAATATCATTAAGCGAGTGTTGGGGCTTCCTGGCGAAACGATTGAAGTACGAGGAACTTCCGTATTTATCAATGGCAAGCTTTATGAAGACCCACAAGCTCATTGGCTGCAAGGCGGCAGAAAGGATTTTGGACCAGTGCTTGTACCCGACGACAAGATCTTACTGCTTGGAGACAATAGAGATTTTTCCAAAGACTCGCGTTACTGGAGGTCTCCATTCCTAGATATAAGCCGTGTAAAGGGAAGGGCTTTTTTCATTTATTGGTCTTTACATCATTGGCGTAGAATCTTTCACACCGTGTCTTAGCTTGCTTAATTGGAAGCGTTTTGAACAGAGCGACGTTAAGCATTTATATTCACATCCCGTTTTGTGTACACAAATGCCCCTACTGTAGTTTTAACTCATTTTCGTTCGAATCTGTCTTGCGCGCCAATGGCACTTCGGCGCAGCAAGATCCGCATGATCTCGAACGCGCTTACACAGAGGCTATAATTGCTGAACTAGAGTACTTCGCCAATAACTCTGCCTGGAGCAGACAAGAAGTCCAGTCGATCTTTTTTGGCGGCGGCACTCCTTCGATTTTCTCTGCCAGCTCGATTGAACTAATACTCCGTGCAATCGAACAAAACTTCCAGCTTGCAACAAACAACGAGATAACTATTGAGGCTAATCCGGGAACGCTAATTGAAGAACTTAGTTTAGAAAAACTTCTTACTTTCAAGGCAATGGGCATAAATAGAATAAGTTTAGGGGTTCAAAGCTTTTCGGAGGAGAAACTTAAAAAACTGGGAAGAATTCACTCCGCTAAGGATGCTCGAGATGCCATTCTTTGCTGCAAAAAGGCAGGGTTCACCAACATTAATTTGGATTTGATATTTGGAATCCAGGGAGAACGCTTAGAACAATGGGAAGCCGACATTACACATGCCGTAGCACTCGAACCAAAACACATTTCAATCTATGGTCTTACGATCGAAGCTGGAACAGAATTTTTCAAGCGCTCACTAGCAAAAGAAAAAATCGCTGCAAATGACGCTTTAGTTGCCAAGATGTATGGGCTCGCTCAAGTCTCACTGAGGGAAAATAACTTCGCGCAATACGAAATTTCCAACTATTCAAAAGAGGGTTTCCAGTGCAAACACAATCTGCGTTATTGGTCCCGCGACAATTACCTAGGAGTTGGAGCTGGAGCTCACAGCTTTTCAAACGAAACCATTTGGCAAGGCAGCAAACTTAGAAAGACAATTCCTAAGAATACAGCCTGGGGCCAAAGGTGGACCAATCACTCAAATCCACTCACTTACATAAACAAGATAAACCAAAGCGCGACGGCGATAAAACAACTGGAGACACTAGATAAAAATCAAGCCAAGCTAGAATTCTTCTTAGTAAACCTACGCACAAAAAAGGGAATCTGCCTTGCAAACTACAAAAAACTATTTAAGAGCTCCATGCTTGAAGATCAGCATTTTGCGATTCAAAAGTTACTTAGCAACAACCTCATACAGCAATTCGACAACAACCTCGCCCTAACAGACAAGGGATTTCTTTTTGCCGATAGCGTTTTAGAGGAGTTTGCAAACGGCGTAGCATAATGGACGAATAATAAGCGTATCGCACTGCTAGCCTTTCAAAAAATCCGCCACGATGCTAGAGCTCGCCTAGCGATACCAACTCTATCTGTCCTTTCGAAAAAGTTGTTAGCTTCCGATGTTCTAAAATCCCCTTTACGACTTGGGTGCCATCAGCTGGAAGAATACTTACTTCTAGCATGCGTTCCCCTGGCGGAACCTCGATCTCTTCAGCAACAAAAATAGGCCTCTCGGCGCGAAGACCTCTGGGGCTCAACTCTTTAGAAAAAACCTCCGAGTCATCTAGTCTTATTCTTAACTGATAACTCAAAGGCACTTGTTCGCACACTTCTCGCTGACGCATGTGCTGTGGTAAATTGGCAAATTCATCACTAGTTGCGGCACGGCATTTAAGCCTGGCTGCACTGGGAAGCCGAACTATAACGCGCAATAAGCCATTATGTGCCTCCTCGCCCATGGGAAATTGGCTGAAACAAGCTATGAGACACATTAATGCGCCAGTCGCGATAGTTCGCTTAACAAACCATACTCCTCGTTCCATGCGCGTCCTTTTGGCATCGACGTGCTCTACGTTAGTGCTGACAAACGCAAGAAGACTATCTACTGATTCAGCTACTTGAGCACGTTCACTTGGAGAATGCGGCGCTATGTCAATGCGTCGCCGATCTATTTTCTTGTCTAAAAATGGCACCCTTTTAGAAAAAAGCCTGCCAGAAACAAGCGTTAATCCATCTCGGTTGCTGCAATTTCTCGCCGCACAACCCAATAACAAAACAGCGCCAAACTTCTCTAATATACGCTCTAGTGCGGTGCTATGAATCGTTCCACAACAGTTAATTGGAAAGTAATGCACTTCCTCTCGCTTGTCTGCGAGATTTTTGGCGAATTCTCCCATCCCATCGTTGTGATTACAGCAAATAATAACGATGTGTCTTAGCGCATCTACACTCGCCTCCCTAGCCAAAAATTGTTCGACAAATTTCATTTGATCTAGACCAGCGCGTCCTGCTGGACCTATAGCAAAGACGTCACAGGATGCCGTACATATCCCACAACTTACACAAAGCCCTTTAGACACCTCAGCAAGCAGATGCTTCCCCTCGGGATGTGGAATCATGCGAATTGCTTCGTAGGGGCAATCCAGGGCGCATTGTGTACAGCCAGTGCAGGTATCAACATTTACTTCAGAAACCGGCCCGTGCTGCGCTCTCAATGGTCGCCACCACCACGGAAGAGATAGGCCAAGTATTAGCAAAAAAACCCATACCCATAAGGCAATTTCAGGCGAAGCGGTATTAATTATAGGCATCCAAAAACCAAAAAACCAATCTGCTTCTGTCCTGCCCACAGCGCCCAATAAATTTGCCTCTGGCAAGAGCACAGCGGGCAAAGCCAGCGACATCAATATTAGGGCAAACAAGCTCCCATAAAAGACTGGCCGAATAGGAAACCACACGGTTCTCGCCAATCTAGCGGTATGAACCCAGGTGCAAAACACCATCCCAAGCGGAACTGCTACGTGCAAGAATAAATTCATAAAGAAAAATGACGACGCCAGTGGCTGCCTTCCGCTAAAAGCGGTTCCCAGTTCATCGCGCAAAAAAGGAAACACCCGCAGCACCTTTGCCCCGGCCTCCACCACGACCTGACCGTGGCGATCCCAAACCATCACATAACCAGTCCAGGCAGATATAAAAAGCGACAGCAATAACACGACGCCACTAATCCACGCCAAAGTTCTCGGCCCCCAGGTTTTTCCCTGAGCCATTAAATGCAAAACATGAAAGAATACGGCGATTAAGACAGCATCCGTGGCATAGCGATGAAGCGCACGAATCCAACGACCTAACCAAACCTGCTCCTGAATCGCCGCAACTGAAGCGTATGGACTTGCAACATCGTAAAACAAGAGCAAATAAAAACCCGTTACCAAAAGCACAAACAGCAAACCGATCGCTAGAGTTCCACTGCGATAAAAAGGATTGTATTCGGAATGATAAAAATAATCGAAAAAACTGTTTAGCGGTCGCAACACCTTTGCTACAGCTTTAGATAAAGGGGGTCGAACAGGAATGCTTTGCTCAGACATTAAACGCTTTTAATTACGGCTTTTGTAGGACCGCCGATACCGCATCACTTATCCAACGAGATGAAGGATTATTAAAGGTATAGGCAATTTTTCCATCCGGCGACAATATAAAAACCAATCCAGGATGAACCACATCGCCGGTTTTTTCGTCTCTCTCGGTTGGAATTTTATAACTTTCAATAACTCCATTAACCTTTTCCACCTCTCCCGACATTACATGGGCATTGGGAGCCAAATCCCACTTTTTTGCAAGAGATGGCAACGAAGTGGGAGTATCTCGCCATGGATCTAGCGTAACGATGAGAAGCACCGTCTCCTCCGCCGGCAAGCTCGCTAGCGCTGCTTTAGTAGAAGAAACCAAGGCCGGACAAATTGTCTGACAATGCGCAAAGGCAAATGTGAGAATTGCAGCCTTCCCATTCATGCTCGCAAGCGATACCTCTTTGCCAAATTGATCTATTAGCAAAAATTCTGGCGCCTCATTGCGACTTCGAGGATAGAACTCGGGAAGTCCTTCTGCATTTGTGGACGTAAATGAGGCTTCCGCAATACCTAAACCCTCCTGCACTCTTCCAGCTACCCAAATAGCCTCTACCGATATAAGAACCGCAACAAATCCATAGAAAACCTTAGCGATAATGCCATTAGAAGATACCCCTCTTAACCCGCGATAAAGATCGCTTCCAATGGCTACCAGTATAGCTACTAAAAATGAACTAGGAGCTAAAATCAAAACCATCCACCCATAAGTATCTGGAAGACCTGTTTCGCTTGTCCCAAAACACGCTGACTGTGCGCGCAACAGCCAATCCGACGAGGCAACAGGAGCGCGATAAAACGCGAAACCCCAAAAAAAGGCTGTTACCACTAGCCAGCCAAAAAAAAGACGCCTAGCAGTAATAGCATGGCGTTCCGATAAAGCTAAATCATCCAATTTTCCACAAAACCGATAACAACTTCCAGTTTACAAAATAATAAAGCACAAAACATGCTAAAAAGATGAATACGAGAACTACCGTACCTGGAGTCCCAGTCTTATGAGTCCTCTCGACCATCGAACCTTTATACGTCTGACTTGGAAGCTTTAATACTCCTTGTGGAATTCCAGGAAGCCCTTTTGCTATACATTCCTCAGTAACGCGTTTGCCAAAAAACACCGAGACTACCGCTGAAGCTATAAACATCAATGCGCCAACAGCGGCTGCCAGCCCTCCAATGCCAAATACTGCCTGCAAAAGATCTACAGCCGGATGAAATTCTACGTGGAAAGGAGCCTGCGCTCCGCTTATATCCCAATGGCGGCGAGGAACTCCAAAGGAACCCATAAAAGACATTGCCATAGACATTACAGTGATTCCTATGCCGAAAACATAAGGCTGAAGTTTCGCCATACCCCAAAATGCAACGCGGCGCTGAAAAATAAGGGGAAGCACGTAATACGTAACGGCCATAAATGCCAATGCAGTGCCTCCAACGACCGTAACATGAAAGTGCCCTGGAATACGCATAGTGTTATGAGCCATCAAATTGATTTGCTCTGTCCCAATCGTAACTCCCGTAATACCGCCCCAAAAGCCAAATATAATGACCGAAAGAACCATGCCCGAAAATCCCGGGTCTCCCCAAGGAGCTTTTCGCAACCACTCAAACGTGCCATGCGTAAACCCACGCAAACGCTGTCCCATCTCAATTCCGGCTGGCACAGTAAATCCATGTATCATACTAGCAAGAACGGCAAGATACATTGCATAGCTAGTGTTCCACACTTTCCAAGCGGGCCCCATACCTGGATCTACTAGCAAATGATGTGCCGATGCCATCGAAATAAAGAGCACATATAGCACAAAAGCAGTGCGGCTAACCTTCTCATTAAGAACCACGCCACCAACTGTTAAGCCGGCCAGCAAGTACCAAACTGATACCATAGCGGCAACATTGATCTGTTGGGATGAATGACCAAGCCCCCACCATATTAGGCGATATATCTGAGCGTCCATGGGCATTAGATTCATAGACCATAACCAAGTTGGAATATATATTATAGCCCCATGAAGAAGAGAAATAATCGCTATTATTGTTGCAGTAAGCGCCCCAAAGGTTACTAACGGCATAGAACCTTCATACGTCTTTTCTTTTTTTGCTACCGCTAAAGACGCATAAAACAATCCACACACTATTAGCGCACCAACCGCGAAAAGAATAATACCTAAGTAATAATTCGGATCAGCCTTAAGAGGCGGATAAGACGTAAAAAGCACATCTGCCTTCCCCGCAAAAACCATCCAATTCACCAACACAGCACCAGCTAGCATCAACAAGAATGCTAGCCACCCCATTTTAGGGGCTGGCAATCGACTGTTTAAGACTACCGGACCAGCAAAGTACAATACGGCCATTTCGAAAAAAATGATAAAAAAGATAAGCATGTTTAAACCATGCGCCGTAAGAAAGCGATAATACATGCTTGCATCTAGAAGATGTATTGCTTGCCAACGAGTAAGTACAAGTCCTAGCGCTGCTAACACGCCGATGAGGAATGTCACTACAGCTACAACGGCATTTACTTTAATCAATAACTCGGCGCTCCTATCGACAGAGAGTCCAGTGATAGGGCATTTTCTAAAACGAGCTGCGAAAGATTGAAGGGTATCGCTCATAAAATTCCTTTTTTTCTATAGTTATTTATTAGTCTTCAACAACTATTTTACCGATCATCAAGTGGTGATTGATGCCACAAAATTCATTACACACCACCCGCAAATCGCCCGTCTCGTTCGGCGTTACTCGCAGCGCATAATCGTAACCAGGCAGCACCTGAACATTGACGTTAATTGGGAAAAGACCAAATCCGTGATTAACATCGGCAGACGATAGATGCAGGGTATACTCGGCATTCTTTTTTAACTTTAGTACCGGAGACCAATTCCACATGCGCGCCAAAAGATAGATATCGCTCCCAGGAGGCGGGGCAACTACAGGAAATCCGTTTTCTTCGCCGACTTTATAATCCTGAATAAACCTATCCGTCCGCTTAACAAATTCTATGGGATCGACCTTAGAGCGAATACCGGTAGGGTTTTGGCCGCCCTTCATGTGCCAAAAAGGCATCATGGCAAAAAGTATCAAGCACCAAATAAAAGCTATAGTTATCCACCGCTTCTCTTGCGTCCCAACAGGAGACCACCAAACTCCCTTTGGAGATACAATCGCCGAATGCAATTCACTAGCCATGAACCCTCCTCGTTAATATTGCCATTACTTTAACGAAATACCTCAAGCGCTACTACGGCAGTTGTCCCGTAGGCAATAATACAACCTCTAATAATCCCCAAATCGTGTAAAAAACAAACATCACCAACAACCCAAGCAACAACAAAATGTATGGGCTATCATACAACCGTTGCAACGCAGGTATTTCTTTGTTGTCTTCGTCATTACTCATAGCTTAAGTCTCCGCAGCAAACTACATTGATTACAACAGCAGCCCAATTTTCAGTCGGACGAACTATACTACTTTTGCGGCAAACAGTCTTTAAGTTTTCGCCAAATATTTAACTTACTTTCCGGAGGCGGCTTATACATCAGTCTTGTAGGCTTGGGGGGAGATACGCCATGAAATGATCTATTGATGCTTAGTGCAAAAAAATATAGTCTTCCCGCCGAGGTTTGGCATCTTAGGGTGCTACGACCAGGCGCACTATCAGTAGGATGAGTTTGTTCGTAGATTTCGCGTAAGGGCAATCAAATAGCCTCAAAACAGCAGAAAGCATTGAGGGTTTATAAGGGTAATTAAATCGTGAAAAACAAGTTTAGCAAACAACAAATCTTTACAGCGATAGCAGCCCTATTAGCATCAGGTGGTTTGTTTACTAACATCGCCTACGCAGAGGACGCTACTAATGAGCGCCCACCAAAAGGTGCGCTCGAAAACGGACAGGCTGCTTATCTGGCAAACTGCGCGGCTTGTCATCAACCTAACGGCCAGGGCTTGAAAGGCGCATTCCCTCCGCTAGCAAAATCGGATTTCCTTAAGGCCCCTTACACGGATGCTATTGGAGTGGTAATTAATGGCCGAACTGGCGAGATGATAATAAATGGGGAAAAATACAACAACACCATGCCAGCGATGAGTCACATTAGCGATAATGACATTGCTGATATTTTGACCTATGTTGCAAATACGTGGTCGAATCCAGGTGGAACGGTAACTGCGGATGCTGTTAAAGCCGTAAGGGGAACTACCCAAGCAAAAACTGACCCGGCCCAGGGCCAAGCGCACCCAGACACTCCGCAAGCTGAAGTAACTTATCAGTCTGCGCCGCTAGTCATACCGGCGGAACAAACCAAAGTTGCTGCTGCTGGACCAGCAATAACCAACGAAGAGTTCGAGCGCGCAAAGAAAATATTTTTCGAGCGCTGCGCTGGCTGCCATGGAGTGCTTAGAAAGGGAGCTACGGGTAAACCATTAACACCTGACATAACTCGTCAGAAGGGCACTGATTACCTAAAAGCTTTAATTGACTTTGGTTCACCAGCAGGCATGCCTAACTGGGGTTCTTCGGGAGAGCTTACAAAGCAAGACGTCGACATCATGGCTCGCTACCTACAGCACGAGCCACCAGCTCCACCAGAGTTTGGCTTACCAGAAATGAAGGGCACTTGGAAGATTATCGTTCCAGTTGCACAGCGGCCTAAAAAACCAATGCACAACTTGAATATCAAGAACTTCATGAGCGTAACTCTTCGCGACAGTGGGCAGGTAGCGGTAATCGATGGCGATACGAAGAAGATAGTCAGCATACTCGATACTGGCTACGCAGTGCACATATCGCGTCTCTCTACTTCCGGTCGCTATCTATACACCATTGGGCGCGATGCCAAGATTAACTTGGTCGATTTATGGATGTCGCCGCCCAAGACAGTAGCGGAAATTAAAATTGGCCTCGAAGCCCGTTCAGTGGAAACGTCTAAGTATAAGGGTTACGAAGATAAATACGCAATTGGCGGTTCATATTGGCCTCCACAGTATGTAATAATGGATGGGGCTACGCTTGAGCCACTGCGCATTGTTTCTACTCGTGGAGTTACCGTAGACACTCAGGAGTATCATCCGGAGCCACGAGTTGCTGCAATTGTGGCCTCGCACGAACACCCAGACTTTATCGTAAACATCAAGGAAACAGGTCAGGTATTATTGGTAAACTATAAAGATATTGAAAATCTTAGTGTAACCACCATCAACGCCGCTCGTTTCCTACATGATGGCGGTTGGGATTCGACTAAGCGGTATTTCCTGACGGCAGCAAACAAGTCCGATAAGATTGCGGTTATAGACTCGAGAGAGCGATCGATTGAGGCGCTTATAGATGTGGATAAGATTCCTCATCCTGGGCGTGGAGCAAACTTTACGGATCCTAAGCTTGGGCCAGTCTGGGTAACAAGCGCATTGGGCAATAGCAAGATAACGATGATTGGAACGGATCCTGCTCGACACAAAAACAATGCCTGGAAAGTCGTTAAAGTCCTAGAGGGGCAAGGTGGGGGATCGCTCTTTGTTAAGACTCACCCGAAGTCGAAGAATCTTTGGGTGGACACCCCATTAAATCCGGACGCTAAGATTAGCCAGTCAGTAGCAGTTTTCGACATTGCTAATCTCGATAAAGGTTATGAAGTGTTGCCGATAGCCGACTGGGCAGACCTTGGGGCTGGACCAAAACGCGTTGTTCATCCGGAATATAACGAGAAAGGTGACGAAGTATGGTTCTCGGTATGGAACGGACAAAACGAAAAGTCAGCTATAGTAATCGTCGACGATAAGACTCGCAAGCTAAAAACGGTGATTAAAGATGAAAGGATCGTAACGCCGACTGGCAAGTTTAACGTCTACAATACTATGCACGACATTTACTAATTCCTAGAGAAATCGCATTAGTAAAATTGCTAATGCGATTTGAGACTAAGGCCACTTAATTTTTTAAAATTAAGTGGCCTTTTTTATTGCCCTAAACCGCTTTCCGCCGCACCGCTAAAGCAATACCAGCGAAAACAAGCACCGCACTAATAATCTGAGCTTGAGTTAAGCCCCAGGCTATTATAGGTTCTATGCGAATAAACTCTACCAGGAACCGAGCCAAGCCAGATAGAACTAGATAGTATCCAAAGAAACTACCAGGCAGTCGAGCACTCTTGCTACATTGCATGCGTGTCAGCAGAAAGGCACTTAAAAAAGCGAGAATCGTTTCGTAAACCGGAGTTGGATGGACGTTGATTCCTGCTGGCGTCGGAACTACGCCAAGGCTGTAGCTTACAGCCCACGGCAGGGTTGAGTACACACCATAATCTCCGTCCCCCGATAAGTGACAGCCCAATCTACCAACCGCATATCCAATTAAAAGTGGAACTGAAGCGAGATCGGCAAATTGAAGGAAGGGAATATTTTGTCGGCGCAGAATAACGTAAATGCTAGCAGCGCCAAATATTAGAGATCCGTAGAACACGAAGCCAGCACTGGCAAACAGCATACTAATAGGATCGATTAGAAACTCTTGAGGATAACTCAAGATAAAAAAAACGCGAGCCCCTATTATTCCCCAAAGGGCCGCCCAAAATACTATGTTGTCAGCAAGACTCTTGTCATATCCAGCTTTTTCCAAATTATTTGCAAGACAGTATCCGCCCGAAAGGATACCGAGAACGAGCATAAGCCCAAAACTATAAATCGGAAGTGAACCCAGTTTGAGAACTATTGGCAACATGCGCGTTATCTATTAAAAGCTCGGATACCATTTTTTTAAACTCTTCAGAATCCCAACGTCTATCGCTAACGATCCGCACCACCTTACCCTTTGATTCCGGTTCAGCAACATTTAAAAATTTACCCTGTGCGTCGAGAAAATAGCTTTCTGGAAAAGCCGTAACTCCAAATTCAGCCGCCATTAGCATTCTTGCATCATGCAATATAGGGAAAGTAATGCCGGACTTTTTAACGAATTGAGCAAGAAACTGCGCATCTGAGTCCCCGCTAACTCCTAACACCACTAAACCCTGATCTTTAAAACTTTGATATAAACGCTCCAAAGCACCCATTTCTGCGACGCAAGGAGCGCACCAGGTTGCCCAGAAATTGATGAGCACAACTCTGCCTTTAAACTCAGCGAGAGTCCGCACATTCCCACTTAGATCATTAAGCGATATCTGAGGAGCTGCTTGTCCGGCCTTAAAACGAGTAATCGGGAGTCCGTTTTGGAAGCTATCGGTAGTAGAGTCCCGCGTATTGCAAGCAGCAGAACAAATTAACAAGCATGAGATAAAACAACGCCGTAGGATAGCTCTGACACAAGGAGTAATCTTTTTAAGACTCTTAATACAAGCCACTAGGACTTTATACCATAGCGCTTCTTAAACCTATCTACCCTACCAGCCGCGTCGACAATCTTTTGCGTTCCAGTGTAAAAGGGATGACAACCGCCGCAGACAGCGAGTTTAATTTCGCTAACAGTGGAACGGGTCTCAAAACTATTTCCACAGCTACAAGACACTTTGCAGTCGGAATAATTTGGATGAATATCTTTCTTCATAACAGTAGGCTTCTTAAATTAATGATATTAGGACATGTTTTAAAAACACGCCAATTGAACTTTCATTGATTCTATATAAATAAAGGGCTAGATTACCCGCTTTAAATCTTCAGTCAAGCCTTTCAACGTAAGGATACTAGTGCTTTGGTTTATTTTTTAACAGAAAGTGCAAGGGACAAGCTATACCTGGGGCTTTTTTCTTTCTTTAAGACCCTATTGCGGTTTCTGCCTCCCAGGTTGCTAATATCAGTAACTAAGCAAATAGGGATATTGATTAAGATTTTTTGCCCTAGAGAGGTAAAACTAGCCACGCGACAACTTGAGCTTGCTCTAGAAGTCCCTAAAGAAGAACGTAGCAAAATAGTGAGGAATTTATTTCGGCACGTGGGAGAATCGATTGGAGAGTTGCTTTTGATAGATAGACTAGAAGTGACTCCTTATATGGAAGGAGCTAAAAAGCGAAAATTTCCATGGCAAATTTCAATTTCTTCGCCATCTACTGCTTACGTTCAGAAAGTAATTAACAGCCCCAAGGGAGCTATTGGACTGAGTGCTCATATAGGGTGTTTCGAGTTACTAGCTGCTTATTATTGTGCAATCGGCATGAATCTAACCGTGGTTGGAAGAACGCCTAACTACTCTTTTCTGGAATACATTTTGCGGAACTTAAGGCTTGCCTATGGGACAAAGACCATATGGCGCAACGAGCTAAACTCCGGACAAAAAATTCTAAGAGCCCTAAAAAAAGGTGGTACTGTAGCCTTTCTAATTGACCAAGATACTAGCCTAGACAATGCCTTTTCGCCATTCTTTGGTTTGCGAGCTGCAAGCCCATTTGGCCCAATCGTTATAGGGCTTAAGTACGGGCTACCTATATTTTCATCTTTCATTATACGAACTGACGCGTTGACTCACGAAGTTCACACGAAACAGATAGACTACTCGAACATTTTCGACTCTTCGAGCGACAAACATTCCCGTGAGGAAATCATGCTTGCAGCTCAATACGTATTGGACATATACAATAAGCGCTTGGAAAAAGTAATTCGAGAGCATCCGGAGCAGTGGATTTGGTGGCATCGCAGGTGGCGGCGCAGGCCTGGAATCGATTACAAGAAGGAACCACATAAGCTGCCCTCCTACCAGGGATACTTGTCGTGGCTGTCGGAGATTTTAGAAAAAAGGAATGCCGGTGAGTTGCTTGAAAACTATTAATTACATCTTTGTTGCCTTTTCCATTTTTTTTCTTTCTGCCTGTCACTTTTACTTTGGCAAGTTTAGTTGGTCTTTCTCTTATCCCGGTGCGCATCGCGAACTTGCGGAGAAGTTGCGCCAAGAAGGAAAAGCAGATGAGGCAATTGCTCACTATAGGAAACATATAGACGAGCGACTTGCCGACAAACACCGCAAGGATTCTGAGAATCCATACTTTTATTACATTCTAATCGGAGACATATATTTAGAAACAAACCGACCGACCGAGGCTTTGGCGTTTTACAAACAGGCGGAGGAGTCGCAAGTTCAAAGAGAATTTGTAATTGACCGCCTGCGACAAGTAGCATCTTATTTTGAAAACGAATCCTCTAAAGAAAAAGCAATTGAATTACTGCGTGCCAATCGAGACTTAGATCCCCTTCTCTTTGACGCAGACATAGATCGCATACACAAAGAAATAGTTAAAAGCGAACTAGAAGGCGAGGAAAATAAATAACTACTCATTAACCGTAGGCATAAACAATTACAACTATTGTTTGTCTATAAACCAGCCCTATCCAACATGAGCAGGTTTAGCATAGCTAATTTACTCGCATGATTTGAAACTCCCGTCTCGGGAAGCATAGCAGCCTTAGTTAGCCACTGCCTCGCCCGCGCGATATCGCGGGCATTTTCTGCCGCGATGATTTGCAGAACTGCGGCGTTATTAAAAATAGCAGCGTAAATATCGGCATTAAACCGCTTCTCGACAAAACTAGCCGCATTCTTAAAGGCAGCTAAGGCACATTTTAAAGCTGCTGCCGAATAGTATTGACCATCGGATATATCCTTTGACTCAAGCAATCCAAGATAAAAAAGCGCTGCCGAACGCGGGGCGAGAGTTTTCCACGGTCCATCAATTGATATGGCGTTATACAAAAAATGTTTTCTTATGGCATCCACGTCTTCCCGACCTCGCGCGACAGAATCCCCATCATTTCTCCTAAAACCGTTTGCGTCCACTAAAAAAACTTCTCCTAGGCCCTCATCCTTATCTATGTGCGGACCTATTGCTCGAGCCATCCAAGCCAAGAAATGCCGCCCTAGTTCGGGCGTTGCACCAGGGAGATTGATTAAACCCGGATGAGTTGAAAAAACTAGTGGGACTGGGAAAAAATCTGGCTGCACCACTAGTGAATTTTTGCTTAAATTTATTGAATAATCTTTAGCCTCCTTGGCTAGCTCTTCAGTATTAGTTTGCTTAAAAATAAAGCCAGGCTCGTCAAAATACGAAGACCTATCTGGAACTATTACGCGAAGCCACTCGGCTAAACCGTGAACGAGAAATATTGCTGAAGATCGCTTTTCTAGCCAGCTCTCAGCCTCTTCGTCGTGACTAAAGCTTCGCTGAACAAGAGCCATGCGAGGCAAGGAGTACGTTTTAGCAATCTCGTTGTAGCGCAGATACAGATCTCTCCCTAAAAGCCCATCTTTATCGGCCTCCAAGCGAGACAGGTAGACCAAACTATTATTAGAAACACTTGAACTAAATGCGCGCACATTCAAGGCACCAACGAGCCAGAATAGCAATGCTGTAACAACCAAGCCTAGCGGAAGACGAAACCTCGTGTTTCGAGGCAATTTCCGGAGCGCCAAAAGAAACAGCGGAAAAAGAAAAGTCTGAACATCTTCTAAATAAAAATCAAATCGAGGCAGCAGAACGCAAAGAAACACCAATAAGATAAAAAATATGGTCCAACTAACGCTAAAAAATTTGTTTGCAATGGCGAGCAAGCGCGTCACAGTAAATAATTCAGGACTTGAAACATTGTTTGCTTGCGAGTTATCGGAAAGCAGCAATCTTGCCTTATTCATAAAGATATATGCCAAGAACAATCATCAAATATTGCATGAGAACGAATTTTCTATAAAATCACTACCCATGTCAGCAAAGAAACTAAATCAAACAGTCACAGTTGCCAAGCGCAAGGAAAAACCAGCCATAACTAGGAACGATCTACGCGAGGAGACTAGGCTTTCCGAGTTTATTCATAAATTTTGTCATGAAATAGACAATCCGCTTACGTCTATTATTTCGCTTGCAAGTCTCGTTCAACAGATAGCAAGAAACACAAATTTAGCAGATGACTTTCGCAAGAAAATTCCATCCTACTGCGTTGCGTTATCGCAGGAGGCGTGGAGAATTGCGGCACTCGTAGAGGAGCTCTTGTTTATATTATCGGCTCGAGAGGATTGTTATAAGGGAAATGCCCTAAACGATATCCTCTGCTCTTCCCTAGCAAAAATTCGCGACGACGAAAGCTACCAACAAATAGAAACTACGGTAACAACTCCGACGATTTCGCCAATAATTTTGATGAACGAGGAACAGTTGCGCTATGTTATCGATGAGGTTCTCAATAACGCTCATTACGCAGCTCTACATGCATTGAGCGAAAGGATCACCGACGACAATAATCTATCAGTAGAGCCAATTCAAATTTCTGTAACTCAAAAAGACAACCGAAGCGTCGTATCGGTTAAGAATCCTATTCGCTGCCCCAAGCACATTGCGCTAGAAAAATTATTCGAGCCGTTTGTTTCCACTTATCAGGACAACAAGCATCCCGGGCTTGGCCTTGCAGCAGTAATGGCAATCCTAGAACGCGCTGGCGGCAGCATACAGCTCGAAGAGGAACACTTAGAAGGCGGTTCTTTTAGTTTTTGCACTCGAATTTGGTTGCCCACCGCTAACGTTACGACAGTGGTTAATGAAGTCGAAACACAACAATCCACGCTTGAAACGCTCAGAGAAGGTTTCGTTGGAGACTGCAATCAGGCGGCACAAGAGGTATCTGTCCTCATAATAGAAGACGACCAAACGGTTTCATCAGCAATAAAGAAAATCATTGAATTCGAGGGAATTTCTAAACGCACTGCGGAGTGCACTTGTGTCGACCACGCACAAGCATTTTCGCTCCTCACTGCTGGAGAAACCTTTGATGCCATTCTTTGCGACCTCAACTTAGCAGGCACGAGTGGACGACATATCTATGAGTCAATCTGTCAAAACTGGCCCAATCAAAAGAAACATTTTGCATTTATTACAGGAGACTCGTACAATAGAGAGACGCAGGCTTATTTAAAAAGCTGCAAGCGGCCGTTCTTGCATAAACCCTTTGAGCACAATCAGTTAACGGCACTGGTGGCAAAACTGATAGAAGCTTGACGTTAATCTGAATATAAACATTTTTTGGCTAAGAACATTTTTTTAAAAAATGGCATTACTAGAGATTCTGACTTATCCTGACCCTTTTTTGAGAACAAAGTGCACTCCTGTTCAAAAAATCTCCAAGGACATCGTTAAGCTACTAGATGATATGGCGGAAACCATGTATGCCGCAAAGGGCATCGGACTCGCCGCTTCGCAAATAGGCTCGCCCCACAGAGTGATTGTTCTAGATGTGAGAGAAAGCGAAGAAGGTGAAAATACCAAATCTGCCTCATCTCTCTACAAAATCATCAACCCAACGATTATAAAATCCGAGGGAAAAAGCGAAGGTGAAGAGGGGTGTTTAAGTATTCCAGACATTAGAGAGAATGTCGTGCGCATGGCTAATGTAGTGGTTAGCGGGCAGGATGTAGATGGAAGCAATATCACCATAGAAGCTACCGGCCTATTATCCGTTTGCCTTCAGCACGAAATCGATCACCTCGACGGAATTTTGTTTATCGATCGACTAAGCCGCCTAAAGCGTTCGATGATAAAATCCAAGCTAAAAAAGCATATCTTACCAAATCCAAGCCCCCATAAACTTAAACTTTGATCTAGTTCAAGTATTAATGCGACAGAGCAAATAAACAAAATGCATTCACCATCAAAGCCAACTTTTGTTTACCTGGGCACGCCGGAGTTTGCCATCCCTGCCCTAAAAGCATTGCTTGCGAACGCAGATTGGCATGTTGCCGCCGTCATTACTAGACCAGATAAACCAGCCGGCAGAGGTCAAAAACTTCAAGCTCCTCCAGTAAAAGACTTCGCTCAGGAAAACGAGATTCCAGTTTTTCAACCTGCTTCACTAAAGGATATTAAACTTTGCCATACAGGCAATAAGGAGACCACGAAAGCAAAATGCCTGTCTACCACAAACGCTGAAAATACTTCGTTAGTAGAGTTTCTAAACTCACTACCCCGACTGGATGCCTTTATTAGCGTTGCTTATGGTAGAATCATTCCCGCATCGCTTATAAACTTCCCATCTATAGGCGTAATAAATATTCACCCTTCTCTATTGCCGCGCTGGAGAGGAGCAGCACCTATTCAGCATACTATCTTTAGCGGCGATGCAGAAACGGGTATATCCATTATGCTAATCGACGAGGGATTGGACACTGGCCCCGTTTTTTGCCAAAAAATAGTCGCACTTAAAGGCAATGAGTCTTTTGGTTCACTGCACGCCTTATTGGCTGAACTCGGCGCAAAAGTTTTAGTCGAAGCTTTGCCAGACATTCTAAGCGGAAAACTAACTGCTAAACCACAAGAATCCGAGGGTGCAACGTACGCTGCCAAATGGGATAAGGAGGATACTGTAATAAATTGGCAAGATTCGGCAGATATAATTGCGCGAAGAATTCGCGCATCTTCGCCAGAACCTGGGGGCAGAACTTTTTTTTGCGAGACGTTGCTAAAAGTTCTAAAAGGACATGTAGTCGATAACCAAAACTATCTTCCAGCATCGCCAGGCACTATTGTTGAGAGCAATGCTGGCGAACTAGTTGTAGCGAGTGGAGACGGGCAATATTTGTCAATTGACGAAATGCAATTTCCCGGAAGGCGCTGTCTACCGATTCGGGAAATCGTTAAGGGATACAAGTTTAATATTGGCGATAAATTCGATTGAGAGCGAACTTAATTATGAATAAACCTATCGTAGCACCGTCGATACTTGCCGCTGACTGGGGGTGCTTTAGTGAGGAAGTAAGAAAAATCACAGCCGCTGGAGCGGACTGGATTCACGTAGATGTAATGGACGGACATTTTGTTCCGCCGCTTACCTTTGGGCCACCGGTGGTAAAAGTGGCAAGACAGGCTACGTCATTACCACTAGATATCCACTTGATGGTAGCTGCACCAGAAAACCATATAGAGGAGTTTATACAAGCCGGTGCGGATTACCTCACCGTACACCTGGAAGCCTGCACACATTTGCATAGAATTATTCAGCAAATAAAAAACTGCGGGGCAAAGGCTGGCGTTGCCATTAATCCGGCTACGGCCGTAGAACTAACTCGCGATATAATAAGCGAGTTGGATCTATTGCTAATTATGACAGTAAATCCGGGTTGGGGTGGGCAGTCTTTTATTGCAAACAGCATAGAGAAAATACAACGTGCTAGCGCACTCATAAAACAGTGCAATAAAAACATCATCCTCGCAGTAGACGGTGGGATAGACGAAAAAACTGCCGAAGTTGCCGTTAGGGCTGGCGCAAATGCGCTAATTGCGGGAACATCGATATTTAAACATCCAGATCCCGCAAGAATGATACAAAGTCTTAAAAATCTTCCGCTTGCCTAGCGAAGAACTACTATGCTTTTTCAAGCCCTTCGGGAACAAAATGGGACGTAGTACCGTTATCCCAAAGCACTGTAACCGTAACTCCCGGCTCCTCTATGCCTTCTTTGTTTTCCTTAAGAGTAGTTCGCACAGTTTCCACTCTCACCTTAGACACACTACCAACTGGCCCTTCAACTCCACTGCGCTTAACTCTATCCCCAACTTCAAATTTCTTGCCCATCTATTAGCTCCCTTATCAATTGTCACACATAGCTTTGCAACAGCCTCTAATCTCATATATAGACTAGAAAGTAGCATCCGTAACATGTTTAAACAATTGTTAAGTGAAAATTAATGGCATTACATTAGCGCGGATTGGGTCAGCCATAACGCTTGGCGCGATCGCAGTTGGCGCGACTTTTGGCCGAGTTTTGAGCAATACATATCCGCTCTTAGTAGACATAATCCCGTACTTAGGCGGCGCAATTGGAATAATTGTAATAACTGCTGCCGCTATCAATAGATGGGGAAGTCTAACCCTAGACTCGTCAATAGCTAATAAGAAAAAATTTGCCTACAGATTAACGGCATGCATGCTCACTATTATTCTTGCATGCACCGCCTGCGAACTACTCATCTCTTTTCCCATAGAGCGCGTTCACTTTGTCAAATACGGAACTTTGGCTTTTCTTCTTTTCTTTTCCTTCACAAGCAACAACAATTATCGCCGCTTTGTCGAAAACACTCTGCTCACCTCGCTTGTGGGCTT
>JADLFC010000039.1 GCA_020845775.1 Deltaproteobacteria bacterium | reverse complement strand
TTGTCCATTGCTATTGCAAGTTTAACAAATGGTAGTTCTTTTTTCCTTGTCGCAGTATTAGCATGTCATTGGTTAGTAGGTGCTCTTTTGTTAGCAGCAAAGAGCTGTCGCTAACTCGCTTGTCGTTTAAATAAATTCCACCGCCTTCGATGGCTCGCCTTGCTTCTGCTTTAGATTTTGCGAGTTTCGATAATACCATAATGTCTACTAGCGGAATGCCAACATCGAGTTCGGTTCGTTTAATAATCGTTGATGGGACGTGAGAGAACACTTCCCTAAGAGTGTCTTCACTTAGCGCAGCGATGTCTCCATCAAAAAAGGCTTTGCTAGCGAGTATAGCTTGCTCTGTTTCATGTGTGCCGTGGACTAGGCGAGTTAGCGTTTCAGCAAGCGCTTTTTGCGCCTTTCTTTCCTCCGGGTGTTTCTGAACAGTTGCAGCGAGTTCGTCAAGTTCATCCGAGGAGGTTTCTGTAAAAAGTGATAGGTAGCGAATTACATCCGCATCCTCAGTGTTTAGCCAATATTGGTAGAAGCGATAGGGCGAGGTCTTTTTAGCGTCGAGCCAAATTGTACCTTGCTCGCTTTTGCCAAACTTTGTGCCGCTTGCCGTCGTAAGCAACGGAAAGGTCATCCCAAAGACAGGAGTATGTGGGTTTTGCAGTTTCTTTTTTACGAAATCTATTCCAGCTGTAATGTTCCCCCATTGGTCGGAACCGCCCACTTGGAGCTTGCAGTTTTTGTTTTGGTAAAGCCAATAAAAATCATAGGCCTGAAGAATTTGGTAACTAAACTCTGTATAGCTAATGCCTTGCTCCCTTGCCTCTAAGCGAGATTTTACGGAATCCTTGAGAATCATTGAGTTTACGCTAAAATGCTTGCCGACATCGCGTAGGTACTCGAGCAAATTCAAGCAACCGAGCCATTGGTGGTTTTCAACGATTTCGAGAGGATTTTCTTTGCTCTCAATGAAAAATGGCAATAGCTGCTTCCTTATTCCGGCTAAATTTTCTTCAATTTGTTCAGCGCTTAAGAGTTGCCGTTCTGTGGATTTTCCAGAAGGGTCGCCAATCATTCCCGTAGCAGAGCCGAGTAACACAATCGGTCGATGCCCAGCTGCTTGCAAACGCCGCATGAGGATAAGTGGCAACATACTTCCGACGTGCAGACTATCGGCAGTAGGGTCGAACCCGCAGTAGAAAGTAAATTTTTCCTTAGCGAGCAAGTTATTCAGAGTATCGAAATTTGATACGTCGTGAATCAAACCGCGGCTTTGAAAAGATTCTAATAAAGATAACATATTAAATAAACAATATAGTTACGCCGATAATGAGAACAACTGAAGAACTAACCGCTAAGATAGCTAATCGTTTACGGCCCTTCGTCTCTGGAAATCAGTAGGACCACTTACGATAAATCTAATATCCTCGAAAGTCGGGCCATTCGGAACGAGGCGAAATTTCTCTAGGATTTCCGCCTTCCTAAGAGCGAGCTCTTGAGCCCATATGCCGTCGCTTACTTTAACTACCAAAATTTTACCTCGTACTATCTTCTCTGGTTTAGAGACAGCAGCAATTTTTCCGCCGACGATCTCCGTCCAGTGAAGTAAAACCTCGTACTGCTTAATTTTTTTTTCGAGACCCAAACTCTTAAACGTAGGGCCAAGCAAGCTTGCCACAGACTGCGCTGAAGATTTGCTTTTAAACCGATTAAATGTAGACGGAGGCTTTGTTTTCATTATTGTTGAGACTCCCCCTCGGTCGACGGAAGTATGTACACTACGTCCCTAGGTTTTGCCAAACCAAGTTCTTCACGGGCGATTTTCTCCAAATAAAAATCGTCCTCTCTAACCCTGTGCATTTTTTCCTTAACTTCAAAGATTTCCCTCTGTAGCTTGTCGTCTTCTTGTTTTGCGAGGTCGACATACTCGAACATGCGCAACAATTCCCGCACTCCGTGTTTGCCCTGAACGGTAAAAAACACGACCGAAAATGTCATTAAAAGTAAAACTAAGGGTGTGATTCTATGCATTTTTTAATCAGATCTTTTTTAATAATACGCCTTATGAATATAAACCATGGCGCGAGTCATTGCACTCCCTTTATGTGTCGTAAGAGTTGTTTTTGTTTTTAATTCGTAGAATAATCGCCGATTATGTTTCGCATCCGTTCTTTTTTTAAAGGAGTACTATGAGTTCGTCAGTTAGTGCATTGAAAGCAATTCAAGTTCTTGATTCGCGCGGAAACCCGACTCTCGCGGTGAGGGTTCTGTTAAGTGATGGCAGCATTGGAGAGGCTATGGTTCCATCCGGGGCGTCAACGGGAGAATTGGAAGCCGTTGAACTAAGAGATGCGGACAAGTCGAAATTTGGCGGCAAAGGGGTAAACAAAGCTGTTACTAATGTCAATACTACAATAGCTCGAGCCGTTATTGGCAAAGACGCTACTTGTCAGTCGGAAATAGACAAGTTTCTTTGTGCATTAGACGGCTCATCAAATAAGAGCAATCTCGGCGCGAATGCCATTTTAGGGGTAAGTTTAGCCATAGCACACGCTGCTGCAAGGGCTAAAGGCTTAGAGCTATATGATTACATTGGCAAGGGAAGTGGAACGCGCCTACCAGTGCCGCTAGTAAATGTAATTAACGGTGGCGCACACGCAAATAACGACCTGGATGTTCAAGAGTTCATGATTGTTCCGCACGGTGCGCCAAGTTTTTCCGAGGCCATTCGTTTTGCGGCTGAAACATTTCACGTATTGGGAAAACTTCTTAGCTCAGATGGCTATGATACGAGCGTCGGCGACGAGGGTGGGTATGCGCCTCGGTTTGAGTCACTGGAGATTGCCTTTGACTATCTTTTGAGAGCTATTGAAAAGGCTGGTTATAAGCCCGGTATCGATATCTCGTTGGCGCTAGATGTGGCCGCTAGCGAGTTGGTTGGCGAGCCGCACGGCGATAGAGAAAGTCTTTGGTATAATTTTAGTTTTTTGGGCAAGCAAAAGAGTTATGCAAGCGATTTGGTTTCTCTGTATGAAAAATGGCTCGACAGCTACCCAATCGTTAGCATAGAGGATGGTTTGGGCGAAGGCGATTGGCGGGGATGGGAAGAGTTGACAAAGCGACTGGGCTCAAGAGTTCAGTTAGTGGGAGATGATTTATTTGTTACAAATCCACAGCTCGTCATGAGGGGGATAGAAAGCCGGGTAGCAAATTCCGTCTTGATTAAACTTAACCAAATCGGAACGCTGACAGAAACTTTGGAAGCAATTGAGTGCAGTAGGCGCGGCGGGTATACCAGCGTAGTTTCTCACCGATCTGGCGAAACCTCCGATACGACTATTTCAGACTTGGCTGTTGGGGCAAATACTGGGCAGATAAAGACCGGCTCTATGTGCAGGGGGGAAAGAACGGCTAAATATAACCGCTTGCTCTGGATAGAAGACCAGCTAGGTGCTAGGGCAAGCTACAGGGATCCGTTTTCCTCAAGGTAGGAGCTAGTTTGCTGCATTGCCACCTCAATTTCGTAGCGCTTGTTAATTTCTTGCTTAAGTAAGTCTCGTACGGCCGTTAACTCGCCTTTGAGTTCGTTATTGCTCGCTGTCAATTTATTGTTGCTGGATTGAGTTTGCTTGTATTTTTGTAGCAGCTCGGAAAAGACCTGCCATACAAAAAAGGCAGAAAAAAAAGCCGTTAGGCTGATTACAAAAACAGCTATTTCGTTTGCGTCGCTCGGAAGAAATAACCATTTTCGAGATTTGGAGTAATTGCCTACGAGCAGGGAAAACGCATAGAGCAGCAGGCAGGAAATCATTATGGGCAAAAAGAAAGCCCGCCAGTCGTTTAGTCTTCTAAGTATTTTTAGGCAATAAACGAAACTAATAGCCAATATGACTATTGCGATAGACATAGTAGAAAACATATTTTACTCACTAATGCGCTAAGCGCCGGATTTTGTTATAGATATCAAACACGCTCCTCAATGTTAGCAAGGTTTTTAAGAAGTTACTATAATGTTTTTTTTGAGGACGGAGTTATGTCGTTTACAAAAAGCATTCCTGTAAATGACATAAATTTGCAGATGTAGTTTTTGCAATAATGTGCATTATGCTGCTAAAATTTGTGGATGGCAATTGTTGAATTTCCGGCTCTTAAATGGGCCAATGAAGATGGTTTACTGGCGGTTGGCGGCGATCTGGAGGTGGAGTCCCTGCTTCTAGCATATAGGTCGGGTATTTTTCCTTGGCCGATCTTTGATTCGAATCTAATTACGTGGTTTTCTCCCAAAAAGCGGGCTGTCCTCTTTCTAAAAGATTTTCACATTTCTCGAAGTTTGCGGGCAGTGCGCAGGCGCAGTTCTTGTTCCTTCGCCATCGACAAAGATTTTGCTCAGGTTATTAACGAGTGTGCCAAACTCGACAACCGAGATAAGGAGCTTGGCACTTGGATTACTCCCTCGATTATTGAGGCTTATATTGCATTACATAGCGCCGGCTATGCGCACAGCATCGAGTGCTACGAGGGAGAGGTTTTATTAGTTGGCGGCTTGTACGGAGTTTCAATTGGAAGTATGTTTGCAGGGGAATCGATGTTTTTTCGCCGCAGCGGAGCTTCAAAACTCAGTTTTTGCTTTCTCGTAGATTATTTGCTCGAGAAAGGCGTCGAGTGGATTGACTGCCAGCAAATGACGCCACTGTTAAAAAGTTTTGGCGCAGTTGAAATAGACCGCGACGTGTTCGTAGATTTGTTAAATGACGCCGTAAATCGACAGATGGAATTATTTTCTAAGTGAATATGCCGAAAAATTCAGGAGTCCACTAAAAGGAAGGAATAAGAGCGGCAACCTAAGCTAAAAACCCGGCAGAATTTTGTTTAATTCACAAGTGTAAAAAAACACTTGGAAAAAAATCAAAATATGCCAAAACCCAGAAAAAACCGCCTCTCTTATTCCTTGCTGAAACCACGGCTTCGTGGCCTCAGCGAAAAACAACAAGCGCGCTTTACCCCTATCTAAACTTCCAGGTTTCTCGATTCTCCGCACTGCCCGCGCCATTCTCTTAAGCTTCCAATTTAATCCTTGTTTGGATGCTTAAGAGCCTGAACTCCGCTTCAACAATTTAAGTATAACACAGCTTTTTTTTGGTTTGTGAAAAAATATTGCACTGAAAAGAAAAATTTTTCGTTGCAATGGAATTGAGTAAAAAGCGCGCTTTTTCACTGCATATCGAGTGACTCATTGACAAGCGCTCTAAATGCTTGATTTACCTAGCGACTAAGAGCTACAAACGATTACGATTTCTTAGTCTTGCTGCTGCGAGCTTTCTTGGGGGTGCAGCTTGCCTGTTCGCAAACTTCGCGTTCTGCTAAAAACCAGTGCTCCATCTCCCGACCCGAGGGCTTGCCTTCTGCAAGCCATATTTCGTACGCTCTAGCTCTTACGGCGTCATCTCGATTAGGTGCTAAATTGCTAATCTCTTCGGCAGTTATCTTAGACATAATTCCTCATCAGGTATTAACGACTTGAAACGATTCGCACAAACTTTCGCGCTTGTCAACGAGCGCAAGAAAAAGCTTAAAAATTACTACCGAATTGTCGTCAAG
>JADLFC010000038.1 GCA_020845775.1 Deltaproteobacteria bacterium | reverse complement strand
CTCTTATCCTTTTAGCTACTCCAGTTTAACGCTAAAAAACGCTTGCGGCAGCTTTAATACGCGCGACACCTGCTGGCTGGCGAAATACATATTTTGCTAGGCTTCCATACACAAATTGCGCTATCCTGATAAATACAAACCACTGCTAGCAAAAGATTTGTCTTTAATATTTTGTATTTTCCATTGCAGAGCTTTTTTATGCACCATATTCTGAACAAATTTTTCTCGGCTTGTTTTCGGAATAATTGGTCAAGCCATTTCGTTGTTATGGCGATATTTCTACTACTAACTGCTAACTCGGCTTCCGCTCAAAATGTGCAAATTACGGGTTTGGTGGATTTTAATTTTGGGACATGGAATGTTGGAACAACAGAACAGGCTAGCGATGGAGTTTGCATTCATAAATCTGGTACCGGTGCACGTACATACTTAGTTACGGGAACAGGAAGTGGAAGTGGGGGAGATTACACCATAGCCTCCGGTGCTAATGAGCTGGCCTATACCTTGGAATGGGACGGGGGTCCAGGGGGATTTAAATCCCTTGTCCCCGCAACATCGAAAACGTTTAGTGGAGCTAGCAGATCACAGACATGTAACGGTGGAACAAATGCCGAGATGAGGATTACATTTGACGTAGCCGATCTCGATGCTGCAATTCCGGGAGATTACTCGGGAAGTTTGACTCTTTTGATTGAGCCAATCTGAACTTAGGCATATGTGAGATTTAGAAAAGAGAGAGTAAATATTAAGGACTAGTCTATGAACGTGTCGATTTCAAAATACCTATTAATGGGCATTTTTTGTATTCTATGTTGCGGGACTTCCGCTCAGGCTCAAATAAGCGTCAATTCAGCTATCCTCTACTTTCGTGGAAATGAGCGACCAATTCAGAACGTCATTGTTTTTAATTCTAGCGATGCACCTATGGCCATTGCCGTCGATCCGCAGGTCGTTATCGATCCGGGGCTTAAAACCGAGCGATTGGAGCCGACAACTGATCTTATTGCCACCCCTAAGCGCTTCTCGGTTCCCGCGAAAGGTCAACGCACTGTTCGCTTGCTCTTAAAAAAACCATTAGGTCAAACAGAACAGGTATATCGCATGGCATTTGAACCAAAATCTAAAGGGTTTTCTAAGGACGAAGAAAAGATCAGCAGCGTTAAAACCTCGATAAAAGTTATAACTACAGTTGGGCTTCTGATACTTGCTGATCCGATTCCATTTACTCCCAAACTCGAATGGAATCGTTCGGGGGATAAGATACTGTTTACAAACAGCGGTAACGCAAACATCTTCCTTGAAAGTGGTCAAAGTTGCATAGGAAGCGACTCTAATTGTTCCGAACTCCCGTCTACACGACTATACCCTGGCAACACTTTCGAAGTGACGGCCCCAGCAACGAGCGTTGTTAAGTTTCAAAAAAGGACGACTCGACAAGTTGAAAGCATTGTAGTCGACTAGCACAGCGGATAGTTAAAAATTGTGACATATAACGTCGCCAAGTTCGAGAAAATACTCTACTTTCTCTGAGTCAGGTAGTTCTATGCGGCAATGGTACTGTTCACTTTCAATGGTTAGCTCTTCGCGTTTGTCGTATGTTATCTCTGCCTGAAATGTGCCATCTTCCTCTGTTACTGTATATTCAGCGAGTCCTTTTATCCGTTGCCACGGAATTGGAACTCCCTTTTCGTCGATGAGGCGTCCGAGAGCAATAAAAAGTCTACTGGCCTTCCAGCTATACTTAGCAATATTCCCGGGAAAAAGCGTCGTAACATACGTGCTCGTATCATAGTGAACGAGGTCTGCGTCAGTCGTCGGGCTAATGCTAAGACTATACGTGTGATATGGCGACAATTTTATTACTTTGCTTGTCCCAGCTTTCATAGAGCTATAAGGGCGTCCATTGACCAGAATATCAAATATACTGTCAGTAGTGTCACTGTCGATTTCAACTATAACAAGCGAGCCGTCTAACTGAGGCCGCGTAACTGACACATCTCCCGTATGTGACATGACAAATGCAGTTTCTGCATTAAGTCCAGCCGATGTGCTCTTTGTGCCCGACGAGCGAGAGTCTCGAACAGAGACCTCGGAACGCAGAATATCATTAAAATGTTCTAGTTCGACTAAATTAGTGACAAGAGTGTCGCCTTGTTTTTCGTCGCCCGTATTGGTGGTTTTTCGTTGAACATTATCGCTTAGCTGAAACCGCGTTTGTTTGCCCAATGTGTCCTGCTTGTTATATGCAATCGTATTTGTCAAAGATGCTTGCTGGGATTCTGCTTGACTGCGGTAACTGCCACTGGAACTCGTTGACCAATCATCCAGTTTCCAGAGAAACGCGAGTCCAACTTGAGCTTCATCTCCGTTTTGAGTATTAAAATAGGACGCGTCGAGTCTGACATTCATGTCTCGCTTTTGGTAGAGGTTCCAGTTAAGTACTGAGCCATAGGCGAATCGCGTTTCCTCGCCAGTAATTGCGCGATTTGCTGACAAACGGAAGCTGAGGTCGCCAAATTTTCTACTAAGGCTTGCCGATAAAGTAGATTTATTTGCCGTTAGCAAAACTGGCACATCGCTCTGATTTGTCGTGCTAGACAAAGGAAGCAATATCGGCTCTATTTCTCCCGATTCAAGCATATCATCCACTGTTTCGACTGGCGGCTCAGCGAAGTCAAAACCAGAGAAGCTATGTGTTGCATGTATATCCAAATAGACATCAAACAAGCTGCCAGCTGCCATAATATCTACAGCAGCGTCCTCATCGGACGAGTAAAGCGCTCCCGCTCCCAACACAACGGCACGCCAAACTGCAAGCGATTCGGCAGTGAAAATCTGAGACTCGTCAGTTCCGGATAATGACGTATTTAATTGGAGAATGTCTGTTGCTCTCCAGCGAGAGCCTACCTCAAAAATAGGAATTGACTGAACATCCAATTGATTCCTAAACATACCACCTTGAGCAAAATAAATTGGATATGAGCGCAGTGAAAGTAACCCAGATTTAGTAAAAAACCTACTTTCACGACTAACGCTCCCATCGTCTTCGGTAATTACAATATCGACATCATAACTTCCTTGGGGAAACGCCACGGTATTTATTTCCTGGAGTCCGTAATCGAGCACCTGCGAAGAGAGCAATCG
>JADLFC010000037.1 GCA_020845775.1 Deltaproteobacteria bacterium | reverse complement strand
TAGTAATTGCCGAGACGGAAACATGGAATAACCTGGGAACCTCGAACGCCAGTATTTTTTGCACTTTGCTATGTTTTGAAGAAACAAATTCGCTTCGCAATAAGCCCGAAAGATTTAAAGTACCATTTCAGATAATGCGGCATCCATGAAATGAGTTTAAAATTGCTCTTTCCTATTGTGCGATCTCTCCATTCAGTTGGTAACTCATTAATGGGCTTCCTGGCTCTAAAAGCCTTGTAACAGAGTTCAAGCGCAACCTCAAAACCTCCTACGCTTTCTATTTGTTGAGCTTTTAGCCATTCGCCATCGTAAAGCTTAAAATTATTCGTGGCGTCTGCGGTTGGGAACCCAATTAAACTGAGCGACACGCCAGCAAGCCGCGAAAGCGTGGATTTAATTAACCCGCCACCATACTGCTTACCCCCTCGCATGTAGCGCGAAGGAGAAACAATTACCGCTCCCTTCTGCCACATCTCAATCATCTCGGGAATAATCGAGAGCTTGTCCGAATTATCCGCCATTAAAACAATCACCGGGCCCGAACTAACTTGCGAGAAACCCCACTTAAGAGCATTCAACACACCTCGCCCATAGGCATTCTTTTGCGCATTTATGCGATTGTCGGCCTGCGCGAGTTCCTTAATAACAGGCAAAGTGGTATCGCCATCCATGTCGTAGACAAAAGTAAGCGCATCAAATTCTATAGCCTCTCTACGAAGTCCATTGTAAAGAACCCTAACATTTTCAGCCTCGTTATAAACCGGCACTAACAACTGCACAGCCCAGTTCTTGGGACTGCTAAGAGGAGCCGCTAATGATGTTCTATCGCCCAAAACAACCATCAGATGTTACCAAGCTTTACCTGCTCCTCTACCCAGGGAATAACTTCATCCAATATATTCTCTAAACTAGTCGTCGCCTCAAACCCCAAAACGCGACTCGCCTTGGAACAATCCGGAACGCGTTTCTGAACGTCGTAAACAAAAGGCTTGTCACAAACGTATCTAAACGGCTTGTCGCCATTAATGCGCTTCCAAATTAACTCCGCCAACTCTAAAACTGTAGTAGACCTAGCAGTGGAAATATTAAAATCCTCATTCAGTGCGCGCTCATCCTCAATGCACAGCCTAATCCCGCGCGCTAAATCCCCGCCATAAGTATAATGCCTGAGCTGCGAACCATCGCCCAAAAGATGTAGCGGATCCTGCCCTTTAATCACCTTCTGAATGAGATCGGGAACAACATGGCTCATGGCAAGCCTAATATTGCCAGAAACAATTTCTTTATCGCTTAACGCGCGCTGCTCTCCAACTCCTACACAGTTAAATGGACGCACGATGGTGTAAGGGAGTCGATACTGCTCAAAAGCACCCCTTGCAAAATATTCGCAGGCAAGCTTCTGAAATCCATAGGTGCTTAGCGGCGGCGGCGATTTTAATTCGGCTCCCTCAGGAGTAGGGAAAATATTAGTCGACTCAAAAACCATGCTAGAGCTTAAAAGGGTAATTTTTTTTAGCTTTCCAGACTCAAAAGCATCGATAGCGGCGTCAAAGGTCGCAGCTATAATGCGCTCATTCTCCGCCAGCAAATCGTAGGCAAACTCGTGAAAATAACTAATCCCCCCGATCATCGCCGCGCCGGCAAGCACGTGATCGCAGCCGCTAATTAGCTCTTTTAAAAAATCTACGTTCTTTACATCGCCACGATGAAACTCATAACGTGGATTAGAATCGTACGATTTTTGAATCAAACCATACTTGGAATAGTTATCTACTCCAACAACATGCCATTTGTTGTTAAGCAACTCCTGCACTACATATCCACCAATAAACCCAGCCGATCCCGTAACTAGTATCTTCTTTCCCACTAACAATTCCTCTTTTAAAAAAGCAAAACTACAAATTCCCACTTGAAATTTCGAGCGTCCTATCCCGATAATACCCCCAGACGTCTACTATAGGTTTAGAAATTTTTAAATCCTGGTACTCCCTATGCGGCGTACAAAGTATCAGCCCATGAGCCTCTTGCAGCAACTCATCCAGGGGCTTAGAGTCCGCTATGAACGGGTCGTTCAACAACACCGTCGCACCCTCAAATTCCAAACCCTTCTTAACGCGATAACTTAACGACTCCCTAATGTCGTCGTTATTTGACTTAAACGCCATCCCTAGCAAACCTACCGTCTTGCCCCAAAGATTTCCGCCCAACATTTTACTCATCCTGTCAACTACAAAAGTTGCCAACCCCTCGTTTACTAACATGGCCGAATGCCCGAGATAAAACTGATTGTCGAAATAACTAGCTAGCTGCATAGTGTCTTTAAACAAACATGGGCCAGCCGCAAAACCCGGCGCCTTGTATCCAGAGGCGCGCGGATAATCGTGGCGGATTGCGTCATATACGCGATAAAAGTCTACGCCCTTTGATTCGGCTATCATGTAAAATTGATTAGCAATGGCAAACTCCAAATACCGCCACGCGTTTGCCATCAACTTTGTAATTTCAGCCTCTAATGGGTTTAAGCGTATAATACTCGGCGCAATTGCAGCAAAAAGTGAACTCGCTATCTGAAAACTCTCCTCGTCAAAAGCAGATACAATTTGCGGCAGAGTCTTTATTTCCTCCAGGGCAAACCCCTGAGAAACCCGCTCAGGACAAAAGGCGAGCCTCACCGCCACACCCATAGCGTCTAAGCGGTGTTTTAGGTGCTCCATAGTGCCTGGAAAGAGCGTAGAGCGCATTATAATCGCCACACCTGCTGAAAAATACTCTCGATAATTGTCAAAGATGCGAATGACGTCGGAAAGTTTTGGATTTAGGTGCTCATCTACAGGCGTGCCGGTAACAAAGATTAACACATTGGCATCGCGACATGCGCGCGGGTCAGTTGTCGCGACTAGACCCATTTCGAGCGCAGCTCTGAGCTCGGCATCTCCTCCCTTCTCAAGGAATGGAAAATGGCCGCTGTTAACCGTATCCACAGCTCGCTGGTCAATATCCACCAAAAACGTCTTAGCACCAGCCAACGCAAATGTTACTCCCAGCGGCAAACCCACATGCCCACAACCGCCAATAACGACAATATTTTGTTCTCTAATGTCTAAGGACTTCATGTTAAATACCCGCCACCGTTACTCGAACAATTAAATAATACTGATCACTCGTCAATTCAGCTAGGCTTATATGCAACTACAAAAGTTTGCTGCCCAAAGAGTCGCCATAACATTCGACACTTTAAATAGAGCCTAACAGTTGCAGGGCCAGCCAATTTACCAATCCTCGACTTTACAGTATACGGCAAAAACCGGGGAACAACTTTCTCAATTTCAAAACCACATACTTCAAGCATTTCAACTAAACTGTGCTCTGTAAGCGGAATATGGTGATCGCTATAATCCCAATACGCAGCACCCGTATACCGAATATTTGGCTGCAACACTAGCACCTTTCCCCCGGGTTTTAACACAGAATAACACTCCTCCAAAACCTTAATAGCGACACTTTTATGCGGCATGTGCTCCAAAAAATTGCTCATAAATACCACGTCGACCAAAGAGCCGACAGAATCGCTTAACTGAGTTGCTGGGGCCTGAATAGTCTCTATCCCTTCCTGTCGAAGTGCCAAAACATGTGGACTAATATCCACAGCGAGGCGCTTTCGCGCTCGAATATTCTTAATAAAATTTCCATCCCCAGCACCTAAATCCAACACCGTATCGGTTGGCAAAACATATTGTTGAAAAAAATCTTCAACCAAAACTTTCCACGTCTCCTGACGAACGCGATCTTCGATCTCGGAAAACCGTTTTGCATATACCGTCTCTTCTTTACTAGCGCCCTCTTCCCAAGGAACAACCATATTCATCTCTGATAATTGTCGCTGCTCTCTTGCCATCTCTGTTTTATCCTTTTTAGGACGTCCTTTTTTCGACACGCCCTTATCGGCCAATTAAAAAAACTAAACTCTACCTCGTTCTGCCATAGCCAACTTAAACGCTTTAATAATTGAGCTGTATCGCCCAAATAGGCGAACTATTTTTGGGGCATACTTTTTTGTTGCTCTAAAAACCCTCTTCCATTCTCCTCTCCGCAATAACCAAATGGCTCGCTTTGTCAAAAGCTCAATGCGATAGAGCCGGTTGTTCTCATCGGGGATAAACCCCAAACAAATAACCTCTGCTTTCTTTTTCTTGCTGCAGTCATTAGTTGCCGTAGCGTCGAGGACTTGTGGCGCTGCAATAAACGGATATATAGCGCGCTCCAAACCATCTAATATCAGCGGGAACGCCTGCATCGAGTCACAGCCACCACTGCGCACCAGATTAAGGCGCAGACGAAAACGACTCCCGCCCCGTGGCCGAAAAAAAAGCGGAAATGAAATATTCAGCCTACCTTTTATGGGTATATCAGAAGCCATAATTTTTAGGCGTCTAACCGGTAGGCCACCTCTCGTCAAAATACTTATCTCTAAACCGCCTATCGCACTTCTAGCCGCCTCATTTGCAAGCGACACTGGCAACTCAACTCCCCTAATGTTTTCAGCTGGGATCACAAACTCTTGCTCTACGCGACATTGCTTTCCTCCCAAATGCACGTCCACAGTTTCGCCCTGGTAGTTTAAATAGGCTGGCCGACCACAAACAGCTCCTAAAACTGGCTCCACAGCTTTTGCCTTAACCGGGTGCTCAAGAAAGTCGACCAAAGGTAAAATTGTCTTATCCCACGTAAAGCGACTCGCTACGAGGGATGCGGCGTTAGACCCTTTTTTCGCTAGCAATAACGCATCCTCAAAAACTTCAGAAACAGCTTGATTGATGCTGTCTATACCAGCCGTATCTACTAGCCAGCCCGCATCGAACTCTGCAATGTGCTCGCTTAACTCTGAATAGTTGTTGTAGATAACGGGCAAACCACACCACATATACTCAATAGTTCTCGTGGTAAACGCTAGTTCTCGCTCGAGATTGTACTCCATAGCCTCAACTGCAACGCTCGAACTTCTGTAAATATCTATTAACTCGTTCCGGCCCACGTAGTCATAAACACCTATGCGGCTTGACCGTTTGGCGAGATTTGCTACGCGCTGATAAGTATCAAAAATAAACTCCTCGCGAGCTGAATTCCCCTGGCGCTCGTGTGGTGTGCCATAAATGGCAATTGAACCTTTTTGCCTGCGAACAATTTCTTCACAAACTGCAAAGACCGCGCGAGATTGGTTTTGCCAGGGGAACCACCCTCCCCCACTTACAAACTTCGGCAATAAATCGTCACTACCGCAAAACTCCAGACGTAACGGCAACTCGGGCGAAAGCGAAATTGGAATGTAGCGAATAAAATGCTCATCGCCACAAACGCGACCCGCTTGCAGCAACCATCCATAAAAATATAAGCGCTGGCGTTTGCCCGCCGCTAATAGACAGTCGGCACGAGATAATACTTTTACTTTTCTTTCAGTGCTAACCGGTCGCCCCCACATAGAAGTCTCGACAAGGCGCGAGCCGTGTAAGTCAATTATGAGCGGAATGTCTACATCTCCTTTAAGATTAAAATGATCCCAATTAGAAGCAAATAACACGGCGTCAGGGCGCTCGCGCCGAAGAATGTCGTCCTGAGTGTCAAAAGTCCAAAGCAACTCGCGGTATTCGGGTGGAATCTGTGGATAGTGCTTTTTTGCCAAGTACGTAAATCCTGGCATAGATGCGATAACTTCTATCCCCTTACTCTCTAATCCGCGCATTAGCTGATAGCACCTCAAGCCTCCACCACTGGTGGGGAGCTCGCCAAATGGCATAAGGTCGTTGCTAAAAAGAAGTACTTTCATTGACTAAGTGGTTCGCGCGCGTATATTGCGAATTACATCAAACATTATTTAAACTGCCAATAAATCATATAAAAACATATACCCTTCGGAGAAACTAAGTTAGAGGGATTTATTTATTATATATAGAGAATTACATTAATCTTTTTCGCACGGAATAAGCAGATCCGCCTTGAGGATATACGACATAAAGCCGCAATTTTCAATCGTATATAGTTTCGCTGGGGCGACGGACGAAAAATATGCTCAGTAGATAACAGTATGAAATTTATCGTTTTTGCAACTGATTTATTGCCGATTGCAGGTTTACCCACAAGTGGCACTGCTTTGCGAACGCATGGGATGGTTGAGGGATTGCGAGCAAATGGGCACGAGGTCGTCGTATCAGTTCCGCAAAATGCTATAGATGGGGCTAAGAGGATGCCTAATTTTGGGGAAGTCATGTCAAAGTTGCCCCCATCGGCAATAGGAACTTTTAGGGACTACGAGCGCCTTAGTTTTAATTCTTTTAACCAGGCTAATATTCTTTCGGATGTAAATCCTGACGTGATTTTCTGCGGACATTGGCCTGCAATGATTTTACCTAGGAAACCCAGCCAGGCGCTAATAGTCGACCTTGCCGGCCCACATTTGCTAGAAAGGCACTTTCAGCAGTCGCCAGAGCAACACGGTGCTACGCTGGCAAAACTTGGCGTTATGGCTACTGCCGATTACTTCGTCGTTTCCGGAAACTCGCAGCGCTTGTATTTTTTATCCTTCTTGCTCCGAGCGCAACTTTCAGAACCGGAGAGGCGTCTAGTTACCATTCACATGCCACTTAATCCAAAACTGCCTCAGCGCAATTTTGAAGGGCCTAACTCAAACGATTATCCGCGCTTTGTCTTTGGGGGCGTTTTCTTGCCTTGGCAGGATCCGACTAAAGGCTTGCTTGCCGTAAATTCAGAAATTAAGGCGCGCGGCAGTGGATCGCTAACTCTTATCGGCGGCAAACATCCCAATTACGACATTAAATCTGGAACATACGAAACCCTATTTGAGCAGTTATCTGCAAACCCTCATGTGTCGACCTGCCCAATGTTGCCTCTCGACTTATTTGTAGAGAAATTACTACAAGCCGACGTCGCCGTGGACTTAATGAAATGGAACATGGAGCGTCAGTTGGCAATGACTATTCGCTCCACGACTTACCTTTGGGCTGGAGTTCCGGTAATTTACAACGATTTTGCCGACCTTGGCATGTTAATTAGACAATTCGACGCCGGCTGGTGCATCTCACCAAATGATAATTTAGCGATGGAGCAAGTGTTAGCGGAAATTTATTCGCAACCAGAAAGGGTACGAGAGAAATCTAAGAACGCCTCGCGCCTAGCACGAGAAATCTTTTCATGGAACATTGCCGTTAAGCCACTTCTAGATCTCATTTCGAGCTATCAAACCACCAAGAGCTTGCAGACTGACATAGTTTTCGACTTTCCAGAAAATTCGGAGCTAGCTATTTCAAGCACTGCTAGCATCGGACAATATTTCACCTGCCGCATGAGTGGCCTTGCCAAAGTGGAAGTTCGAGTTGCGACGCATGATAGAAAATGTCTTAACCCTATTAATTTAAAACTTTACGAAGTCGACGCATCCGCCACAATGGGCTCCTCGCGCAATAGCACTCCACAGTTAGAAGCGCTAGTAGCTTCGGCAACGGTCGAAGCAGAACTCGTCCACAACAACGAATGGCTATCAGTTGAAACTACGCCAATAAAAGATTCGCAGGGAAAATCCTTCTTGCTTGAAATCTCCTCCCAAGAAAGCGATAGAGATCACTGTGTTTGCCCCTGGGCGATTAATTCTAGTCCCTACCCATTGCTAGGACTCTATTATCAAAATAGGAAAATTAGCCATTCCGGTCTCTGTATGCGCACCATCTGCTATAGCACAGAGTGAGGCTCAAATTGTTTGGGTTGACGACGATGCAAACTGCGCTCGATAGCAGAGAAAAGCCCCGACCGGATACTGCCTTAAAAGTTGCCGTTATTATTGTCACATTTAACAACGCCGATACGATTGAAACGTGCATTGCTTCGGCATTAAGCCAAAGCGGATTCTCGCTAAATAACGACTTACTGGTCCTGCTGGCGGACAATAATTCTACTGACGGAACTGTGGATCTTGTAAACCGGGCGTTTGGCGAGGAGATAATTCTCTGCAAAAATTCCAGCAATTTAGGTTTTTCGCTAGCGAACAATCAGGAGATTGCCAAGGCTCTAAACCTTGGCGCTGATTATGTCATGCTGCTAAATCCCGATGTGCGCTTAAATCCGAACGCCTTGCGTTACTTGGTCGATGCCTTGAAGGTCGACCCTTTTGCTGGCGCAGCTTGTCCGAAGTTGTACCGTAGTGATACTGCGCTAAAGCCCATAATGCCGCTACAGTTTGATTCGACGGGAATGTACATGACACCTGCTCTTCGCCACTTTGATAGGGGTTCAAATGTAGCCGATGTTGGCCAATTCGATGCCGAGAGCTACGTCTTCGGTGCAAGCGGCGCGGCGGTCGTTTTTTCGAGGCCCTTTATTCTCGATGCAGCCTTCCATAGCGGCAATCGAGGCGAACCACTAGAGCTCTTTGACAACTCGTTTTTTATATACAGAGAAGACGCCGACCTCGCCTGGCGCGGACAGTGGCTTGGATGGAAATGTCGTTACGTACCTAAAGCAGTTGGATATCATCGACGAGTCGT
>JADLFC010000036.1 GCA_020845775.1 Deltaproteobacteria bacterium | reverse complement strand
TATAGCATTTACAAAAAGGATTTTTGTAAATGCTATAAACAGCAAGTGCGTAAGCACTTGCCAATAAACAACAAATACCGTTTCCAAAAAGTAAAATATTTAACTTACTTTTTGGAAACGGTATAGCAACCAAAACTATGTATGCGCCTAAGAGATCGGACGTAGAGCGTTTTGATCGACAGTAGCAATTGCTAGTAGAACGGTCTAGATTTATTTGGAGATGTGGATGTCTAGTAATTCACTTATTATAGTAGAGTCTCCCACAAAGGCTCGTACGATAGTTAAATTTCTTGGTAAAGGTTTTGTTGTTAAGGCCTCAAATGGTCATATTCGCGACCTGCCAAACAATGCGTCTGAAATTCCCCCTACCCTAAAAAAAGAACCATGGGCACGTTTAGGCATAAATGTGGATGCCAATTTCGAAGCCATTTACGTTGTGCCAAAATCCAAGAAGCAAAATGTTAAAGATTTAAAAGATGCCCTGAAGAACGCCCAAGTCGTATTCCTAGCAACTGACGAAGACCGAGAGGGCGAATCTATTAGCTGGCACCTCGTCCAGACACTAAAGCCCAAAGTCCCGATTAAGAGACTCGTGTTTCATGAAATAACAAAGGAAGCGATTCAGCAGGCGCTCAATTCGCCCAGAGATATAGATGAAAATTTAGTACGAGCACAGGAAACTAGGCGAATTATAGATCGGCTCTTTGGTTATGAGGTAAGCCCATTGCTGTGGAAAAAAATCGCCTCAAAACTAAGCGCAGGCCGAGTCCAGAGCGTAACGATTCGCTTGCTGGTCGAGCGAGAAAACGAGCGCATGAAGTTTCGCATGGCGAGCTTCTGGGGAATTAAGGCCGAATTTGCAAAACCTTCTACCGGCGAAACGTTCCAGGCGCAACTTACCCATATTAAGGACAAACGCGTAGCTACAGGAAAGGATTTTGATCCAAACACGGGGCAACTCCTAAAAGCTGATAGCATCATTGCACTCGATATCAATGCAGCCCGCGAGCTCGTAGAATCGATTAAGACAGCATCGGCAGTTATATCAAGCGTTGAGGAGAAACCCTATACTACCAAACCTCAACCCCCATTTGTAACAAGCACGCTACAACAAGAGGCAAACCGAAAATTTCGCCTCTCTGCGAAAGCAACTATGGGGATCGCGCAACGTCTGTACGAAAACGGTTTTATCACTTACATGCGTACAGATTCTACTACTTTATCGGAAGAAGCCTTGGGTGCTAGCCGCGCCCTCATTAAAGAGCATTACGGCAATGATTACCTTCCCCCTGCTCCACGAGTCTATAAGACGCAGGTTAAGAATGCTCAGGAGGCGCACGAAGCCATTCGTCCAGCGGGTGCCAACTTTGCAAGCCAAGATCAAGTTGGGAAAGAACTGGGCGAGGAAGCGGCAAAACTTTACGATCTCATCTGGAAAAGGACTGTTGCGAGTCAGATGACTGATGCGTATGGCAAACACATAGGCGTTAGCATAGAATGCAATGGGTTAACATTTCGGGCGTCTGGTAAGACAATAGAGTTTCCTGGTTTCCTGCGTGCATACGTCGAAGGCTCAGACGATCCAGATGCAAAACTTGCAGATCAAGAAAAACTCCTTCCCGTTCTTAACAAGGGCGAACATCTAGACAAGAGAAAGATTGACTCTACCGAGCATCACACTCAGCCGCCAGCCCGTTATACTGAAGGGACTCTAATTAAGGAACTTGAGAGAAGAGGAATTGGAAGACCGAGCACATGGGCTTCCATCGTCGATGTCATTTTGTCTCGTTCCTATGCAGTAAGACGCCAAACTGCCTTGGTTCCAACGTTTACGGCTATGGCCGTAGTGAACCTGTTAGAAAAACACTTTACCCATTTGCTGGATTACGAATTTACAGCGCGTTTAGAAGATGACCTCGATGCCATTTCCCGCGGCGAAGCTGAAAACATTCGCTATCTAAGTGATTTTTATTTTGGCAATTCGCATTTCGGATTAAAAACGCTAGTAGAGCAAGGCGAGAAATCAATCGATCCGCGCGATGTCTGCGGAATCCCAATATCTTCTAACGACGGCACACCTAGCGCGAATCTCGAAGTAAGAATTGGTCGCTGGGGCCCATTCCTAACAGATGGAACGCGCAGGGCCGGCTTGCCAGAAGATATCGCACCAGACGAATTGACGCCGGACAAAGCTGCTGAAATATTGGCACAGTCTGTACAAGAAGCAGAATCCTTAGGCAATGACCCTCAAACAAATGAACCAGTGTTTTTGAAAAACGGCCGATTTGGCCCCTATGTTCAACTTGGCGAACAAATTAAGGGCGGCCCAAAGCCTAAAATGGCTTCATTGCTCGCCGGCATGAAGCCAGAGGAAATTACGCTAGATACCGCTCTTAAGCTGTTATCGCTGCCGAGAACTCTTGGAGAGAACCCAGGCACCAAGGAACCTATTCTTGCAGCAAGCGGCCGCTACGGCCCATATATCAAGTGCGGAACAGAGACGCGCTCTATACCTACAGATCTTGCCACCCCAATTGATATCACTTATGATCAAGCCCTAGAGCTCCTTAGTCAACCTAAGAAGGGTCGCTCTAGTAGAGGAGCAAAGGTGCTTAGAGAGCTCGGTGAAAATCCACTTACCAAAGCTCCGATAGTTTTAAAAAGCGGCATTTACGGGCCTTACGTTACCGATGGCACGACGAATGCATCGCTTGCTAAAAGCATGAACGTAGATGAGCTTACCTTGGAGCAGGCATTGGAGCTAATTGAAGCACGGGTTTCAAATGAAGGCGAAACTAAGGGAAAGCCTAAGAAGGCAGCGACTACGCGAAAAAAGACAAAGTCAGATAAAGATAAATAAGAAGGAATAGGTAATTAGTAATATGCAGTCTAGCAAGACAGAAGATCCCTGCGCAGATTTTGGTGCAATACAGCGAAATGCGGTCATTTGGTTTATAGCGTGCATAGCTATAGGTATATTCATTTGTGTAAAATGCGCCAACATAGATAGCTGGATGTATCACAGTAACGCTGAAACATTGGACTACTCGGCGTATCGCGAAAATCGCTTAGCCACATTCACATTACCTAGCGAAGCAACGGATAAACGCACCGCGCAGAGCATTGCATCTGTCACTAGGCGTCTAAAAAAGGATAATTGAGAAGAAAAGTAATTAGCTCGAACCATCTTGAGCTGCGGCATGGCATTTGACGTTCCACAAAATTATTCACTCATATATTCGCGCCAACAAATCAGTACGCGCATCGTTCGACTTGGGGCTGAGATTACCACCTGGGCTAAGGATGTAGAAAATAACTCGACTCGACAGGCGCTTGCCGTTTGCATATTGCGAGGCGGTGCTTTTTTCTTTGCCGACCTCTTGCGAGCAGTGGAAACCAGCGTAGAAATAGCATTTTGCAGAGCCTGGTCATATTGCTCTGAAAGCAACGTGCAACAGGCAAATACTATTCGCACATACATAGAGGATATAGATGCTACCGAGCGCGATGTTCTAGTTGTTGATGATATATGCGATACCGGAGCAACCTTGCACAAGATTCAAAGCGATTTACTCGCCCTTGGCGCAAGTAGCGTAAAAACGGCTGTCTTAATCCACAGAAAGGCAGCCAACAATACTTTCGTACCTAACTGGGTAGCTATGCCTCATGCTGGGCAGGAGTGGTTCGTTGGATATGGAATGGAAGACCGAAACCGGTTTTCCAATCTCCCCGATTTATACGTCATCTCTAATTCCGCGCAGAGTAAAGCTCGTCCCTAAATTAAGCGTCGCCTACGCGAGTGCACTGATATACCGTTTCCAAAAAGTAAGTTAAATATTTTACTTTTTGGAAACGGTATTTGTTGTTTATTGGCAAGTGGTTACGCACTTGCTGTTTATACCATTTACAAAAATCCTTTTTGCAAATGGTATAATCACGACACTCTCTTTAAAAATGGCATGTTGTCAACAACTCGCGATGACTTAATCTTCCTCTCTGCAGACTGCGCGCCTTCGCGACTTTTAAAAGGCCCCACCAATACTCTATAATACCTCGTCCCCTTAACTGTAGCTTGCTCGACCGTGGTACTTAAACCTAAGTTCCCAACTCGCTTACTAAGTCCCATAGCCTCAGCGTCACTAGTCTTTGCCGCAACTTGGACATACCACCCCGACGCAAGCGGCTTATTTGACAGAGCTTTAGTGCTTTGAACCGCCCTAGAAGTAGGTTCTTTTCTAACCTCCTTCTTGACCACCAAGTTAGACTTTTCCACATTCTTCGGTGGCACAGATGTTAGCGGAGAGCTTGACTTTATGTCCCCTAACCTTGCTCGCGGCGCGTCCTTTATGGATATGCTTGAAAAAGTTTCCTTGCTCTTTTCAGCAGCTAGCTCAATTTTCTTTGCCTCAGCATTTAACTGAGTGGTAATCGGCCTCTTTTGAGGCGGATTTAGCGCTTCTCTGTTTAAAAGGCGATTGTCGATAGCTTTGCCATCCGAAGTAGCTTGCAAAGTGGCGTCAGTGCCTGCCTTCACGACATCAGAAGCAAGCTTTTGGCCAAACCCGACATCTGCCTCTAATTTCTGCACAGCCTCACTTACCGGAGAAACTCCAGTGACGTTTAGCCGATCACTGGGTGCATTGGCGATGCCCCCAGCATCATCAGTAGCCGACGAAGTGCCTTCAGCAGCATTCTCTAAGCTAGCAAGGAGTATGCCGCTATCGGCTTGGCTACCCTTTCCTTGCGCAACGACTGACGCACCACTCCTATCCGCATCGTTAGAGTGCACAGGGAAACGCATGCCAACCGAAGCGTCACCTTCAAGTGCCAGTTGAATTCCCCTTTCGCGCCCCGCAAAAAGGCCAAAAAGAAACACCGCTACCATGGAACCAGCGATAACAGCCCAAAAAATAGAAACTTGCCCCAATGTAAGGCGAATTTCTCTCCTTTGAGTTCTCTCCGACTGCCTACTGCTGGAGCTGCGGCTCCTATTGCCAGACTCTCCCCCTACATATGAAGCCATAACAGTCACCTCTAAAAATTATAACTGAAGCGAACAGAACACATTACACGCAGTTATTCCATTTACAAAAAGCATTTTTGTAAATGGAATAACCAGCAAGCACGTAAGTGCTTGCCAGCAAACAACAAACACCGTTCCTAAAAAGTAAAATATTTAACTTACTCTTTAGGAACGGTATAGAATTTATGACGAGCAGCGACCGCAGCGCAAGACAAAAAATAATATGTTTGCAAAACGCAGAGCTAGCCTAATCGGCTTTTCTTATATAAAAATCGCCGAAGGCAACCAAAGGCACCCGCCGCAAAAACGCTAGCTGCGAAAGCAGAAAAGCAGCGCCAAATGCCAGCGAAATAGCTATATCTCTCAGGCCTATAGGAATGTCCGTAGGAAATAATGTAGGGACAAAGAGAACGTATTGCTGAAGCCACAGGCCAACAATAACTATCAAACCCGTAGCCATGAGCAAGCTAGGCATTTGCTTTACATCTCGGCTTAATCCCAACAAGAAAGGCACGATAAAAGCAGATCCAAAAACCATCCACGCCAAACCGTGCCACGGCTGCTCTCTAAGTCTAACGATTACCCAAGCCGTCTCCTCTGGCATATTTCCATACCAGATTGGCAAATAATGGCTCCAAAAAAGATAGGCCCAAAATATTCCAAAACCAAACAGCAGTTTGCCAACATCATGCAAACAGCGCCTATCGATTTTCTTTCTATAAAGCGGATGCCATTCTCGCGCGAGAGCAATTACTACAGAAATCCAAGCAAACGCCAAATAAACGCCTGTCATAAACAAAAAGGCGCCGTACAAAGTAGAATACCAGTGAGGGTCGACCGACATCATGAGATCGAATGCCAGCATAGACATAATTACTGCATAACATATAACTACAACAGGGGAATATCGGCCGCGCTTGTGCATCGCCCTCGCAATCTCGTCGCGAACGTCCAACGCACCCGCAGAAAACTTAGCGTAATTATCAAAGCGCTTGTCCAACCATCGTTTAGCACGAGAGTCATCGAGTTTTACAATTCCACCCCTAATCGCTAGAAAATCCGCTCGCAACGAATAGTAAATGACTCGGCACAATAGAAACAGCAATATAGAAGCGCCTATGATATCGCGTATGAATAAGAACTTAGACTCTAGCCATAGTTCCTTGCCATGAACTGGCTCTGTAGCCCATACGAAAAGCTGCTCGTGACCAAAATACAATACTAGCAATAGCAAGATGCCGATTGGCAAAAACACAACACATGACTGAAACAGGCGCTCAACAGGCCTCGCCCACTGGGCATTGCAAATGCTAAACACCGCAGAAAAACCAGCTCCGGCGGCAGACAGAAATATCCAAAAAACTAAATTGAGATGAAATGAAATCCACGCAAGCCTAGAGTTCTCCCCATTAATGCCCAAAACAAAAACTGCAATTCCCATTGCTACGAGAAGCCACAAAAATAGCTTTAGCTTCTTCGAGACTTCTAGCGGCCCCGCCTCTAATATGCCAGGAACATCCTCTATGGTGACGCTAGACAGCGAGTGCGACATATAACCCCCTACTCCTTCTTATCCTCTAAAGTCCTAGGTATTCCACTTAACTCCCTACCTTGAAGAAATCTAAGGTAATTTACCAGATCCCATCGTTCCTCCTCGGAAAACTTAAATCCATAGCGCGGCATCCCAGCTTGCCCATTGGTAATTACCGCAAAAGCACGCCCATCTTCCCTGCCCTTATAAAAATCTGTTAAGAGCGACACCACATTTATGACTTTGCCCACAGACGTGTTCCCATCGCCTTGACTTCCATGACAAACGGCGCAATTAGCACTCCACAGCCGCCTACCGCGCCAAACAGAATTTGCAGAAAACTCAGTCGGGTTCTTTAACTGCGTAGCGGCTTCGTCGGAGGTCATAGTAAATGGCTTATACCCAATTGGCACAGATCCCTTTACAGGCGAACGAGTTAATTCGTTCGCCTTGTATGACTGAAGCTTGTTCATGTCTGTATCCCAAGGAAACGCCATAGCTAAGGAGGCCAATGCTGCAATGCAAAAAAGAATTCCGACGAAACACAAAAGATACCTAACGCAATGTTTTCTACCTAACATACTGCACCTCCACCTCGCTCGCTCCACAATCTTTAAAATATTTCCTAATATCCTCGGCATGCTCCTTTGCTACCCGCACCGTCAGTCCAAAAGTGCTCTCGCTAAAGCTGGGCCTATACCCCGGAGTCGAGAATATCTTTGGTATCCCTGAGAATACGAGCATTCCCAAAAGAGTAAAAATTGCACCGAGCAAAATCATGCACTCAAAACTAACTATAAAAAAAGCCGGAATCGAAATAATAGGCTTCGCACTAGTTCTCAGTGGCCAGTCCATAGACATCCATATCGTCATCAAAAAGCCGCCTAGCAAACCACTTACGCCACCCAAAAGCGTCATCCGCCTAACTGGGCTTCTCGGCTTAAACTTGTAGAGTTCATCTTCTAGATCGTGGTTAGGAACCGGAGAAAACAATTCACAATCGCCAAGACCTAATTCGCGCAACTTAATTATTGCCGACTTGACGTCATCGACAAACTCGAAGTGACCTATTACCAAATTATCAGCCATGTTGAAAAATTAACCCAATAGTTTCAAAACTAATGATGAGCTCGCATTGGCGCCTCAGCAATCTCCTTAATCTCCGTAAGCGCCATACAGGGCAAGGTTTTAATGAACAACAATATCCACGTAAAAAACCACCCAAAAGATCCCAGTGTTATCCCCACATCGTACCAAGAAAAATTATAATCGCCCCAAGCAGCTGGCAAAAATTCGCGAGCTAGCGACATAAATACGATATTAAACCGCTCAAGCCACATGCCAATATTAATAACTATGGAGATACAAAAAAGCCACTTAAGATTGGTTCTAAGCCTCTTAACCCACAAGCTAAGTGGCGCTATGCAGTTGCAGAAAACCATACCCCAGAAGACGAAGTTGTAATCGCCAAAAGCTCTAAACCAGAACTGATATCTTTCAAAAATATTATTGCTATACCACGCTATAAAAAACTCCGTCGCATACGCATAACCGACAATTCCCGACGTAAACATTATCAGTTGAGCCATCTTTTCATAATGCCAAGTCGTCAAATAAGCTTCCAAATTAAACGCCTTTCGAAGAGGTATTGTGATTGTCATAACCATCGCCAGGCCTGAAAATATGGCCCCTGAAACGAAGTAAGGAGGAAAAATCGTCGTGTGCCATCCAGGAACATTGCCAACGGCAAAATCCCATGACACAACTGAATGGACAGACAGTACCAGCGGAGTGGCCAAGGCGGCAAAGAAACCATAAGCCGCCGTATAGTGACGCCATTGCCGATCGCTACCCTTCCAACCAAGAGCAAGGACAGTATAGGCAAACTTACTAAATCCTTTCGCTTTGTCGCGCGCCGCGGCTATGTCGGGAATAAGTCCAATGCAAAAGAACAAGAAACTAACCGTTAAATATGTGCTAACCGCAAACACGTCCCACAACAATGGTGAACGAAAGTTGACCCATAAATATCGCTGATTGGGATAGGGGAAAAGCCAGTAAAAATTCCAAGGACGCCCAAGATGAATGATGGGAAATAACCCAGCAGTAAATACTGCAAATACCGTCATTGCCTCAGCAATGCGGTAAATGGGCATACGCCACTTAGCGCGAAACAAAAATAGCACTGCCGAAATCAGGGTTCCGGAATGCGCTATACCTACCCAAAAAACGAAATCCGTAATAAATACTCCCCACATGATAGGATGCGAAATGCCCGAAACACCTAAACCCTCAATGAGCATCGATCCCCAAGTATAGGCACCGAGTAACAAAACTGAAAAAGCCAGCGCTAAAAGCCCGTACCATGAAGCCCCCGGTGCCTTAAGCGTAGCCAACAAATCCGAGTTAATTCGCTTATAAGTCAAATTTGCAGCAGAAGCAGACATTAAATAACTATCCTCGTTGAACTCATTCTACCGTTTGCAGTTACGTTCGCTTTAAGTATCATTTTCAATCCTAGCTAAGTAGCTAATAGCAGGTTGGGTATTTAAATGATGCTCTAAAACTTTATACGCGCGCCCATCCTGAGACGCATGAAAAACATTGCTCTTTTCGTCCAACAAATTGCCAAAAGTAATTGCCTTTGTGGGACAGCTCGACGCACAGGCTGGCATAACATCGCCATCGCCTACAGGCTGCCCAGCATTCTTCGCGTTATTCTGCGCTTCTTTAATTCTCTGGATGCAAAATGTGCACTTCTCCATCACCCCTACCTCGCGCACCGTGACATCTGGATTTAATTGCCAGGTAAGAGGCTCAGGCCAATTGTATTTAAACCAATTAAAGCGCCGCACCTTATAGCTGCAGTTGTTGGAGCAATAACGCGTCCCCACACAACGGTTATATACCATTACATTTAAGCCTTCTTCGTTGTGATATGTTGCATAAACCGGGCAAACTGGTTCGCAAGGCGCGTTGTTGCAATGCTGACACATCATCGGCAAAAAGCCTACGGGCCTCGAATCGCTGCCATCTAAATATCGCTCAATGCGAATCCAAGACTGTTCTCGACCCTCTAAGCAAAGCTCTCTGCCAACTACCGGTATATTGTTCTCTGCATAACAAGCTACCACACAGGCAGAGCATCCAGTGCAGGAAGCCAAATCCACAGCCATCCCCCAGCGGTACATGGGGTGCTCCATCTGTCTATACATCTGCGGAGTATCATGGCCATTTTCGTGCCCCTCTCCTCCGTGCTTATCACCTCCACCATGCGCATGAGAAACTTTCTTTAAAGCACTCAACTTAACGGACTGAACGATCCCCCGGCCCATTTGATAATCGTGACCTTGGGTAAGTAACAGCTCTTCTTTCCAGGACGTCCTAAATATCTCTGCTCCAGTTGCTACAAACCCGAAAGTAGCATCCTCCGGTTTGCCCCCCATAAGGCTTAAGACATTCTCTCCAACGCCCATCGCGTAACGACCATAGGCTTCATGACCTTGTCCGATGGGTAGCGCCACAACATTGGGATGAACGTTCTTAGTGGGATAAACCGGCACACTTACCGACGCCTTGTTTGCGCGCACCTCGACCACATCCCCTTCGCTTATATTAAATTGCTTCATTGTGTCGGGATGTATCTCGGCCCAAGATCCCCACACAGCCGTCGTAGTTGGATTAGGCAGTTCCTGCAACCAGGGCTTGTTAGCCGACGATCCATCCAGCGAATTAACCGATGGAAACGCTAAAACCGATAAGCCTTTTACGCCACTTGGTACACTTGCATTAGACTTTTGCTCAAATGCAGTTTGCACTACTCCAACCTCTGACATCCCCTCTATTCTGTTCGACCAATCCCCACCCTGCTCCAAAAACTTTAACCACTGTGCCTCAAAATCACTAACGCCCGCACTAGCCAATCGACTCTTCCAGTTCTCACGAACGTAGTCATAGAAACTCGAAACTTTGCCGAGCTCGAGTCCCACTTGGGCAGCCAACGAGATAAAAGTATCTCCTAAGCCCTGCGTCTTATAAAGTGGCTGCATTGACGGCTGGTTTAGGTTGTAGATCCCTGAATAAGGCTCCGAGTCACTCCACGATTCGAAATTCGTGCTACACGGAAGTATTAAATTTGCCCTTGAGGAAGTTTCGTCCAAATGAGTAGCGATGCTAACCACAGTTTCGACATTGGCAAGCGCATCATGAAAACCGCTAGACCTAGGCAAGCTATAGTAGGGATTCACTTGCGCGACTATTAACATTGAAACGGACTTTTTCTTTGAGTCCGCCATCAAGTCAATCAACTCTTGCATAGCAGCGTGAGTGGTCTTGTCTCTATTGCCCTTCGCCTTCTCCACTTTCACACTGCGACCAACATTGCCGAGCAGGCAATTGATAATGTTCGACAGCACAACGGCGCTCACGCCATTGGCACCACTTGCCGTAACACCACCTGCAACTACTAAAGAACTCTTTGCCCGCACAAGCCGCTTCGCTAAAGCATTTAGCTCGCCATTCGGGATGCCCGCTTTCCTCTCAACCTCCCCGACGTCAATACCCTGAACCATTTGCTTTGCGTTTGCCTCGTAACGCGAAAATGCCGGGGCACTTTCTAGGCCATTTAAGAACAATGATTTAAGCAACCCTCGAAGCAAGTCTGTCTCGGAGCCAACACTAGTCATGACCCATTTATCGGCATTAGCCGCAGTAAGCGATAGCCTCGGTTCAAAATGAACCACATAGCTCATCTGGCGCTTGTCGTTATGAGTTCGACGACTAGCCCATTGTCTGGAATATTCGACAGGAGAAATCCAAGTCTCTAAATAATCTGCTCCAAAGCCCACTACGACGTCTGCTTCAGAAAAATCATAGCGAACGCCGTACCCGGTTCCAAAAGTGCGGCGAGCTGCCTCTTCGACTGCATCACTGCCGAGCAATTCAAACTCGACGTGTCGCGCATTTCCGACCTTGGCTGTAAATTCAGAAATTAATTTGGATACACTTCCAGAAATTTTTGGGGTTAAAATAACAAGTTCTTTGCCAGCTGGGCGCGATTTTATTTTCGCACTTACTTGGCCAATGGCCTCTTTCCAAGAAACAGCACCAAAGAAGCCATCCTGAGCACGCCTAAGCGGTTCTTTAATGCGATCTGGATCGTAAACCGCCTGCAAGGAGGCCTGCCCCCTAGCGCACAGGCCACCTAAGTTTATTGGGTGTATCGGATTGCCTTCAACCTTTACAACTCTTCCCTCGCGGTTTCGAACTATTATGCCGCAGCTCGCACTGCACTCTCCACAAGTAGCAGAATACCAACTAGCAACCCCTGGCACTATTTCGTCTGGCTGATTTACAAATGGAACGATCTTTTCAATCGGGCGTTGCGTGCAGCCTACAGCCGCCACCCCACCAGTAGCCCCAACTACCTTTAGAAAGTCCCGCCTTGTATAAAACTTAGAATTCTTCGCCACTTGCAACCATCTATAATAAAATAAATAATGAACTAAAACTTAATTTTCCGCCCCGCCTGCTAACAATTTTCAATAATGGCAAACCGCACAGTCAAGACTTGCCCCGTATTCTCTGTGACAACTGACGCAAAAACCCATTTTTAGCGACGAAACCATTTCCACCTGATCCATGAGCTGAACCTGCCCATGGCAGTTTTGGCAACCGACGCCGCCCTTAACGTGTCTTTCGTGATTAAACACAACATGCTCCGGAAGATGATTTACAGGCTCCCAAGAAATGGGCTCCTTGACCTCGTAGCTCTTTTTCAGTGCCTGAATGTCCGGCAACTCTGGTCTAACGGTGTTATGACAACCCATACAAAGCTCCAGCGAGGGGACTGTGGCAAACGAGGATTTATGAACACCGGAATGGCAATATTGACATTCCATTTTGTTAACTTCAACGTGTGTCTTGTGACTAAATTTTACCGGCTGTTGGGGCCGATACCCCCTGGCGTACTGCAAGAAAACATCGAAGATTGGGACATCGGAAAACACCGCCTTGCCTTCCTTCCACAAACCAGCCTTTATATTTGGAACATCCAAACTTTGACTAGCGTCCGGTGCTGCAGCAATTGAGCCGCAAACAAGGCTAAGAACAGCGACAAAAAAAACAACTGCCCCTAAGCATTTTTTTCGTCCACTACCACTTCGTCGATTCAAATCTCCTCTCTCCCCATGATGTTATAACGACTAGACTATTTGTTGCCGCACTACTCTCACTCAGTCACTGGCGCACTTAATGTATTCGCGCTGCGATATTGACACCATTTGCATCTGGCACTACTACTGTATTGGCCTTAAATTTTGTTTCCAAACTACGCGAACCAAAGAAAACCTATTTTCTTTTTGCTTACAACACAATAGGGGAAATTGAGCAGTTTGGTATTCAAAGTTTAAATAGTTAACACAAACGGGCAAAACCCAACATCGTGAAAGAATCGTTCGCTCACATACCAAACTCAGAGGTTTAAACACAAGAGCCAATACGCATTTTTTAGCTTAATATGAAAGATCCTATCGAAAGTTTTAAGCGCCTTTTATCGGCAAGTATCTCCAGCGCTTCCGGGCTAGATCAAGACTATATTAGTGTAAAATTAGAGATTACTCGCGATCCTAAATTTGGTGACCTGGCATTCCCCTGTTTCGAGCTGTCTAAACTCTGGAAAAAATCGCCTAATAGTTGCGCCGAAAAACTGCTGGGGGAAATTTCCTTGCCCCCCCAGATTGCTCGCGCTGAGGTTGTGGGGGCGTTTTTGAACTTTTTTTTTAGTAAGAGAGCCTTTGCCGAGGAAGTGCTGGCTAACGTTAAGACAGACAAGTCTACAGACGAGCCTCTTAGCGCAGAGGAGGCTCGAAGAATCGTAATAGATTACAGCAGCCCAAACATTGCAAAACCTTTCCACGTAGGCCATCTGCGCACTACGCTAATTGGCAATTGTTTGGACAAAGTATATCGGCATCTACGTTATAAGGTGACAAGCATCAATCATTTAGGGGATTGGGGAACTCAGTTTGGCTTCGTATGGGCGGGATGTAAACTTTGGGGAAAACCGGAGGCGGCAACCGTTAGCGCGCTGGTCGATCTATATCGCAAGGCAACCGCCTTAAAGGAAAAGCAAGAAGTAGATCCAAGTCTCATAACTTCACCCGAGTCGGATATAAACAGCATTGCGCGCTCTTACTTCGTAGATCTGGAAAACGGCGCCGATTATGCTGTGACTTTTTGGCAGTGGTGTTTAGACCTCTCCTTAAAATATTTCAAGGAAACTTACGAAAAATTAGGCGTTCACTTTGACTACTATACGGGCGAGTCTTTCTATTCCTCCCACCTCGACTCTGTAAAACAAAGTTTGGAAAAAGCTGGCATATTGCAGCGCTCAAAAGATGCCTGGGGCGTGGATTTGGGGGAAGAGCTGGGTTTTGCCCGGATTCTTACTCCGGATGGGCGCTCGCTCTATCTTACGAGAGATATTGCCTGTGCTGAATATAGAAACGCCACTTTCAAATTCGACAAGGCTCTTTACGTAGTAGGCGCACCACAGGAGCTTCACTTTAGGCAGCTTAAAGCTATCCTTAAGCTCCTCGGGAGAGATTATGCGGATAAGATTGAGCACGTCTCTTTTGGTCACGTAAAGGGAATGAAGACGCGAGGTGAAGGGGGCGCTATAGAACTTAATGACCTTCTCGATGAAGCGAAGGAACGCGCCTTAGATGCATACAAGACGCAAGTAGCCAAGCGCCCGGAGGATTTAGACGAAGAAGTTGTAGCGACTGCGGTCGCTCTTGGGGCAATAGTATTTAGCAACCTGTCGCGCAGCCGACTTAAAGAAGTTACCTTTAGCTGGGAACATGCGTTGGAGTTTCAAGGCGATACCGGCCCATATATTTTATATGCGTACGCTCGCATTAATGGCATTAAGAAAAAAGCTAAGGAGCACGGCATTTTCACCAGCGCAAGCATCGACACTAATCTAATATGCGATGACTCTGCTTATCAGTTAGTAAAACTAATAGCGGAATTCGACAAAGCAATTAACAGGACCATTGAATTTAGCGAGCCTAGCTATTTAGCGAACTACGCCTTGGAATTGGCGAAGGGCATAGCTAAGAGCTACCTGGATTTAAGAGTAATTGGCGAAGAGGCCGCACTAGCTACCGCAAGACTTTCTCTATTTGAGGCTGCAAGACAGACCCTTGGAACAGCAATTGAGCTACTTGGCATGAGGAAGCTCGAGCAGATGTAGAATGTGTGCCGGTTTTTGGGACATCCACATTGTGCTTTTTAAACCCATGCTCGTTGATGTAGCATCAACGATAAGTAATGCCTTGTATTTTGACGCTTAAACCATCACCTATTTTAGGAGAAAACTCCCGTGTTAGATCTTGAACACAGTCCAGTAAAGTCCTTCTTCTTGGGGCAAATTGTCGAGCAGAACATTTTCCCGTTCCCGAGCAAGAACTCTGAGCAGTCTGAAACTCTGAGAATCGTTCTCGATAGTATAGATAAGTTCATGACTTCTAATGAAAAAGAGTTAGCTGAGTTCGATCGCGACAATAGTTATTCCGACGAGTATTTAGAAAAACTAAAAGAGCTTGGCCTTTTTGGATTAATTATTCCGGAGGAGTACGATGGATTGGGTTTCTCCAATGCAGCTTATTCTCGCGTAATGCAGCAGGTTAGCCGTTATGACGGTGCTACTGCTGTTACAATTGGTGCACACTCCTCGATAGGCATCAAGGGATTACTCCTTTATGGCAATGAGGCACAAAAGAGAAAATATCTGCCGAAGCTTGCTACTGGGGAGTTGATTGGCGCTTTTTGCCTTACCGAAGCAAACGCTGGAAGCGACGCGGCTTCTCTAAGAACGACCGCTACAAAGGACAGTAATGGGAATTGGATCTTAAATGGAGAAAAAATTTGGATTAGCAATTCTCCATTTGCGGGCTTTTTTACCGTCTTTGCTCGCACTAGTAGCGAGGGCGGCAAACTTTCGGCTTTTATCGTAGAGCGCGAGTTTAGTGGGGTAAGCATTGGTAAGAAGGAAGACAAGATGGGAATTCGCGCGTCGGCGACAGCATCAGTGTCTTTCGATAACGTCAAAGTTCCTGCTGAAAATTTATTGGGAGAGGAAGGCAAGGGTTTTAAAATTGCCGTTTCAATCTTAAACAATGGAAGAACGGGTCTAGGCGGTGGTTGCATCGGTGGCATAAAGCGCTGTATCGAGCTCGCTAGCCAGTACTCGTCTGAAAGAAAGCAGTTCGATAAGAGCATTTGCGAGTTTGGCTTAGTAAAAGAAAAGCTAGCAAATATGATGGTCGACTGCTTTGCCACTGAAAGTGTCGTTACAATGACAGCCCACTATATCGATTCAAATATGCAGGACTATTCACTGGAAGCTGCTATTGCAAAGGTATTTGCGTCCGAAGCACTGTGGCGCTCAGCCAATGAGGCCATGCAGATTGCGGGCGGCAACGGCTATATGAAAGAATACCCCTACGAAAAAATTGTCAGAGACTCCCGAATTAATATAATTTTTGAAGGCACTAACGAAATATTGCGACTTTTTATCGCGTTATCGGGAATGCGCGATGCCGGGGAATTTTTAAAAGGCGTTAGCAAGAGTGCAATAAATTTTTTAAACGACCCAATTAAGGGTTTTGGGGTTCTCTCACAATATGCGAGCAAGAAATTTGTTCATTTTACCTCACTCGGACGAGACAAGATAGAATCGATTCACCCTTCATTAAAAGAAGAAGCAGAAATATTTGAGGTTCACACGCTTGAACTCTCCAAAGTTACTGAAAGCTGTCTGCGCAAATACGGCAAGAACATAGTGGAACAGCAGTTCATAATGAAGCGCCTCGCCGACGTTGCGATAGAGCTCTTTGCTGGACTATGCGTTCTAAGCCGTGTCACGAGCATGATAAACGAGAGTTCAGAAGAGAAATGCGAAAAAGAAATCGCCATAGCACGCATTTTCTCCCATCGGGCAAAAATCAATATATCTCAATCACTAAAGGATGCGGAACACAACAAGGATTTTCTTAAAGAAAAACTCGCGGATTTCATATCCACTGAACAGGCCTATCCATGGGATACAATATAGCCATTGCTAAGACTCTTTAAGCGCAAAACTACGCGCCTGTCATTGCTCCTACTGCTGCTGCCCTTACGGACGCAAAGGCGTAAGTAAAGGCGCGTTTCCTGACACGCCCTTAACGTTTCTACTTAGTTCCTGGCTTGCCCGCCACGAAGATTATCGACATTGTGTTGCCTAGGAGCGGAAGTCTTTGTTCTACTGCCGCGACATCGGACATTAGGGTGGCAATCTTATCAAATGTCTGCTCGCCCAAATCGCGATACGAACGCTCACGACCGCGAAAGCGCATCTGAAATTTCACTCGATCGCCCGAAGCTATGAATTTCTTTGCGCTGCGAATCTTAGTTTCTAAATCGTGGTCATCGGTGCTGTAGCGCACTCGAATTTCTTTTATTTGTTGGGAAGCTCCATGTTTTTTAGCTTCGGCTTGTTTTTTTTGCTCGCGATATTTTAGTTTGCCATAATCTAACAGTTTGCAGACAGGCGGTTTTGCTTCCGGCGCGACCTCCACCAAATCCACACCTGCATCAGTAGCCATGCGCAGAGCGGCGTCAGTTCTCAAAACGCCTAACTGCTCGCCTTGAACGCCAATAAGTCTAACCTCGCTGGCCTTTATCTCTTCGTTTATCGCGTGCTTACTTGCACCTTTTGCTGCCTCACCCCGAACGTAGCGATCTCGCATTATATCAGTAACTATCCTCCTAATTTTTTTATAAAATTTCCGTTTTTGGATACTATCTCTCCCATCACTCCCGAATAAAGTCAAAAAATAATTGTGAGGAGTGTTTGTCGATACAGATTTATAGCTGTATCTAATGACTTGGGAAGCCTCATATCAAGGTGTAGTCAATTCGGAGACTTGGGCAAATTTTCAAAATTTGATATAGGAGTCAACTTGATTTCATAGGGAATTGTGATAGGTTTAGAGCTTCCGCAGGTCAGTTTGATAGAGATAGTTACATGAAAGAACAAACAATAAAAAAACACAATAATTACGAAATGTTAAGTGATATAGGAATAAACACATCCGGGGAAGTTTATCTTAACCTAGATGCCGATACGTTAATTCAGCACGCCGTCTCTATGGAAGGTGCTGCGCTTTCGGATACTGGCGCCTTAGTTTGTTTAACTGGGCAACATACCGGGCGGTCGCCAAATGATAAGTTTATAGTAGAAGATGCCAAGACGCGAGACATGGTCGATTGGGGCAAGGTGAACAAACCCATGACACCGGAGCATTTTGCACGCCTCCGTGCCGACCAAGCGGAATACCTGGCCGACAAGAACCTATACGTTGGTTACGCGTATGCGGGCGCTCAAGACGAATATAGAGTTCCAATAAGCGTTATTAACGAGACAGCCTGGGCTAATCTCTTTTGCAAGCAGCTTTTTCGTAGACTTGAGGCAAGCGAGATTGGGCAGCACGCGGCAGAGTTTACGATAGTTCACTCGCCTAACTTTGAAGCAGATCCACAGAAGCATGGCACTAACTCTTCTGCCTTTATCGTGGTCAATTTTTCCGAAGGATTAATTCTTATCGGTGGAACGAACTACGCAGGCGAAATGAAGAAATCTATATTTTCAGTTCTCAACTTTGTTTATCCGCAGCGTGGAGTTCTCCCGATGCACTGCTCGGCAAACATAAGCAAAGTCGATCCATCGCGCACGGCTCTGTTTTTCGGCCTGTCAGGCACTGGCAAAACCACCCTCTCCTCAGATACTACGCGACAACTGATTGGCGATGACGAGCATGGTTGGTCAACCGAAGGCATTTTTAACTTCGAAGGAGGTTGTTATGCCAAGTGCGTGACTTTATCGAAGGAAAATGAGCCTCAGATCTGGAATGCGATAAGACGAGGAGCAATTTTGGAAAACGTGGTTATCGATCCCAAGACCAAGATTCCAGACTACCACGACGTTTCGCTGACTGAAAATACGCGCGCGGCTTACCCAATTGAGCACATAGACGAGGCGATTCTAAAGGGAACTGGAAATCACCCAGAACACATAGTCTTTTTGACATGTGATGCGTTTGGAGTTATGCCCCCAATTTCCAAATTGACGCCTGAGCAGGCAATGTACCACTTTTTGAGCGGGTACACTGCAAAAGTGGCTGGGACAGAGAAAGGAATGGGCAATTCGCCACAGGCAACTTTTAGCACTTGTTTTGGTTCTCCCTTCCTACCACTGAAACCGACCGTTTATGCAGAAATGTTAGGCAGAAGAATTGCGGAACACAATTCTCAGTGTTGGTTAGTAAATACTGGTTGGATTGGTGGAGGTGTTGGAGTTGGCAATCGCATCAGCCTCAAGTACACTCGAGCGATGGTGCAAGCGGCGTTAAATGGAGAGTTAAACGGCGTGGAAGTGGTTATCGACGAAATATTTGGGCTCTCTATTCCTGCAAGCATTCAAAACATACCAGGCAATGTTTTGAGACCATGGGAAATGTGGAAGGATTTAGGCGAGTACAAAAAGGTTGCAATGGACTTGGCAAAGAGGTTTGTCGACAATTTTGCCAGATTCGAAGCTTACATGCCCGAACTGCACAAAGCCGGACCGCGAATTTAATGCGGAAATTTGCTGCGGTCACTCCCTTAAGGGAAGCCCTAGGCGTATCGATTGAGGTATGTCTAGGGCTATACTTTTTTTGCGCTAATTAATTCCTAATCCAGCGCACGTCCACGTATTTTTCATCCTCCGCGTAAGAAATCTGTAGTTCCCCCTTATAGGCTCTGTGAACCGCCTCGCCAATTCTTCTAGCGAGATGCTCGTACGTAGTTCGGACCAATAAACTATCTTGTTTTTCCTCCAAATCGATTATACGCTCCAGCGGATGCTCGCTCTTCTCAACGTTCTCCACATTCGATATTAGATTTCTTATTTCAACTATATGCTCTTTTAAAAACGCACCTTCCAGGAAAACTACTCCACCGGCCATGTTTTCCTGGATCCGCTGACAAGCAGGGCACTTGACTGCCTGGCCCACATGCTTCGCCTCTACTGCGGCCCAACGAAATGAGCCTTTTTCCACTACAGCCTCACAGTCTTCGCAATACGCACCGTCTGTATATTTTTGCCTTGCATGATATGGATCGTGATGGGAATCATAGTACGGATTTTGCAGATATTGCTTTTTTACTTCGCCACGTTGATGTATCGGTCGACTTTCGCCCATATGTCGCTTACACTCCTTTTAGTAAACAATTGAAATTCATGAATAACCTATTAAAACATGTCCCTACCACCTTTATTCCAATGCCATTAGAAGTTTATATATGTTAACAAAAAGAAACAAGGGCAGCTGAACCTTGTCAAGGAATTGAATTTCGGTGCATAACGTGGCAAATCCAAATGAACTAAATTCAATAATTAAACCGCAGTCTAACCTGCCCGTTGGTTCTTTATGTCTTCTTGTTCCAAGTCAAGCAAACTATCGATATTTAGAGAGGTTATTGCAGAATAGCGGCCAAAAACCGCCAATGCTTACAAAACGGCTACTAGCTGGCTCGGTTGCGTTGCAGACCTTTGCAGACACTTCACTTGTTGGCCCATTAGTAGGAGCACCACAGGCTGGCATAATTTGTGAGTCCCTAATAAGTTCTGGCGCCCGAAAAATTATTTTACTAAGCGCTGCGGCTCTGCTTATGTCAGAGCGATCATTACCTAAAATTGGCGATATCGTCTTTCCAGATAGCGCCATAGGAGAAGACGGAACATCGAGGGCTTATGGCGCGCCCCCAATTCAGGAGTTCGTTTCGAGTCCACTTCAGACTAAACTAGAAAATACGGTTAAAGCGAAAATTGAGAGCGGCGCTGCGAAACTTTCCTGTCATAGGGGTCGCGTTTGGACTACTGATACGCCGTATTTGGAGACTCCAGATAAGATTAGCTACTATCGTGAACAGGGTGCGGCCATAGTAGATATGGAGTTTGCGGCGATTAATTTTTTGAGCCAGCGCTACGGCGTAATGCTAGCAGCAGCATTCGTCGTCTCGGACTTGTTAGGTTCGCAGTGGACATGTGGATTTAGAACCAAGGCATATAGGCTTGGGACGAGGACTCTCCTTAGCGCGGTTGAGATCGTCTGAGAATTAAGTGCTGAGCACGACGAAACTGGTCACTGTCTTACGCGCTGGCTACACTGTCTGTGAAAAAACTGGAGTTTGGCGGGTGCGGTGTTGGTTTAGATAGGCGTCAAAAGTCATAGCTACGTTTCTCATAAAGAGGCGACCAATGGACGACAGGCGCATTGTTTGGGAGTCTATACTTAAAAGGCCGTCTTGCTCCATGCCTTTTAGGTGTATTAGTGGCTCGCTAAACGTCGACCAAAAGTCCATTTTCCAACGATTCTCAAATGACGATATGTCAACTTGCCCCTGACAAAAAATGTCCTGAATAATTTCTCCGCGCATGCAATCTTCAGGCGATTTAATAAGCCCTCGCTCAACTGGAAAGCGATCCCTTGATATTTCAAGTTCATAGCGGTTTATTTCCTTAACATTCTGCCAATACGCACCCGCCAAACTAGATATTGAACTCATGCCATGCCCTATGACATGCGCCCCTTTATGTGCCGTGTACCCCATGAAGTTACGCATCAGAAATCCATCTCGCAACGCAATATAAAGAGAATCATTAGGCAGGGCGAAATGATCCATGCCAATATAACAATAGCCGTAATCAATTAAGCGCTTAATCGACTCAACGAAAATCGCTATGCGTTCCGAAGGCTGCGGCAAAGCAGAGCGCTCTAATGTCTTTTGAACCTTCTGCAACCACTGAACATGCGCATAGCCATAAAGCGCAATCCTATCCGGCTTAATCTCGATAATTTTATCAATAGTATCGATAAAACTCCTAACAGTCTGCTTGGGCAAGCCATATATTAGGTCGATATTAACGCCACCAAAGCCGGCGTCACGCGCAGCATTGCACAAATTGCGGGTGAGCTCAAAAGACTGAACTCTGTTAACAGCTTCCTGCACAGCCGGATTAAAATCCTGCACGCCAAGGCTAATTCGATTAAATCCAGCTCCGACTAGTGCACTCAAGTGCGCATCAGAAAGAGTTCTTGGGTCAACTTCAATCGACACCTCGGCATCTCCTGCTATATTGGGATAGGCTTGTACGCATGCGTCATGTATATCTCGAATTTCGCTAGGAGTTAGATAATTAGGCGTTCCCCCACCCCAGTGAATCTGCTTAACAGTTGTCTCGGAACCAAACATTTTAGCGTACGCCCGAATTTCGCGACTCATTGCGGCCAAATAGGGACCGACCAAGGACCTATCTTTAGGAACTATCTTGTTACACGCACAGTAGTAACAAAGCGACTGACAAAACGGAATGTGAAAATAAAGCGAAAGTAAATTCCCCCCTACTGTAGCGCTAGACTGATTGGCGGCGGTTTTAATTGCCTCTTGCCACTCCTCAATAGATAGCGCCGAGCTAAACTCCACCGCTGTTGGATAACTCGTATAGCGAGGGCCAGAAACGGAATACTTCTCCACTAGATAAACCAACTCCCGCGATGAAAGCGCCGAAAAGTCACTTGTAGAGTTTCCGAGATTTGCGTTGGACATGGCCCTATCCAGTTCGCCTCGTGCCTAAAGAGGTTCCGCATTTTTTGCAGCAGTAGTCGTAAAGGTCTCCACGTGGAAGAGCGAGCAACATTTTCTCCCTTACAGGCATAGCCATCTTACAGGTTGGACAATAAAGCTCACTTGCCGAGAAAGATTCGTAACTCGAATCATCCCGACGCTCGCCGGTCGCCGGCCCACGCGTGCCATGTTTCGTAGCTGCCGCTTGCTGCCTTAACTGCCTGGCAAGTAATTGTCGTTTTAGATAATTATCATCCATTTTAACCAAATTGTTTTCTTAAACCGGTGTTTCCCGATACGCACCCGAGACCAAATTTTCGTAAAGAGTAGTTATTTTCTTGCCAATTACATCATAAGAATACTTTTGTTGCACTAAGCTGAAAGCATTTTCACTTAAAGCTTTCCTTAGTTCAGGCTGCTTTAACAGACGTCCAACTTGAACACAAAACTCTTCTGGCGCATCGGCAATCAGTAAATGTTTTTCGTGCTCTACCTCGAGCCCCTCACAACCTATGGAAGTAGACACTATAGGTATCCCATAAGCCATTGCACTGAGAAGTTTTAGGCGCGTACCCCCGCCGTCTCGAATAGGGCAGATAAAGATGCTGGCACCTTTTAGAACTGGCCTAACATCTTCTAAATAACCAGCTAGAGTTATCCTATCACATTTAGCAACAAGTTTCGCTAGTTTCGGAGGACAATTTTTCCCTATAATCGTTAGAGTCAAAGCGCCATGCTTGGCGCTCAGGATTGGCCAAACCTCCATACAAAAAAACAACATCGCGTCGCGATTTGGGTACCAATCTAGTGAGCCCATGAATACCAGTTGTTCCATATTTCCACCAATATGTTCGCGGCGATAATGGGAACAATCGACCCCATTTTCTATAACTTCAATCGGCACTGAGGGATTGCACTTCACAAGACTTTCCTTGTCTAATTCCGACACGCAAACGTTTAGGTCGTATCGAATCATGTGCTTGCGTTCGTAGTGCTCCAACTTTAAGGCTTCTAAAAATAAAAAAAGTTTTCTTACTCCATTGCCATCGCGCGTAGCTCGACGCCTCATCATAGCCGATTCTGCGTTGTGGTGCGTAAGTGCCTTTGGCGCATTAATTTTACCCAATATATTCTCAGCTAAACCAATTGTATCTACGTGAACGAGATCGATACTGTCGACTGCCTCTAAAATATCCAACACAGCAGCCTCAAGCGCGCTAGAGCGGTAAATAAGAGCCGAATATGGCAAATTTCCAACCAGGCTCTGCAACACCTTTAGCCCCTTCGCAAATAAATTTTCGCTCGGGACGTGGGCGAGAAGAACGATTTTTTTGCAATACTTCTCTAAGTCCCGTCGCGCTGATTCAAGAGAAACGCCGCGACGTAAATCCTTGTTTCTGCGATAGTACGACACTAGATATATTTCGTGATGCTTTGCTAACTGGCAAAGCAAATTCCTGCTGCGCTCCAAAGCGCCAAAACCGGTCTCTGGATACAACAGGAAATGCGAAATCCATAGCAACTTCATGAGCGCAGCCGACTAGCTAGATAAAGGCCCTGTATAATAGGTGAACTCCATCTAGCGAGTTAAGTAGAAACCACAGTTTTGACTTTGCGAGATCATCGAGTAAGGCGCGCAAACCCTTCTTTGCTTCCGGCATTATAATCTCCGGCTCGCCTTCGCCTCCGGATAATTCAAGCGCAATTTTAGCAGCATCGTTAAGACTACCAATACTATCAGCTAACTTTAGCTCTACAGCAGTTTGCCCCAAAATAATCCTTCCATCGGCAAATTTTTCGACCTCTTTAACTGACAAGTTGCGAGCCTTTGCAACTACTGCCACAAACTGCTCGTATGCCTCGTCCACTGTAGACTGGAGCACTTTTGCATCATCTGGGCTAACTGCACGAAACGGCGAACCTGAATCCTTATATTTACCGCTCTTAATTACCGTCATTCCAATGCCGAGATCTTTCATGACATCAGAGAAATTGGGAATCATTAGAACGACGCCGATAGACCCACTCAGCGTGCTTTCATTAGTGATGATTTTTTCACAACCGACCGCAGCATAAAGCCCGCCCGATGCAGCGATATTTCCCAAAGAACACACCACTGGTTTTTTCTCTCGTGCCTTGAGGATAGCTCGATAGATTTCTTCAGACGCTCCAACAGCTCCCCCTGGGGAATCAATGCGAACAACGATTGCCTTTATTTTTTCGTCCGCAACCCGCTCTTCGATACTTTTTCTAAATTTCTTAGAACTAAGTATTTCCCCTTCGATGGCAACTACACCTACTGCTTTATCCGAAACCACTTTCTTTAGCTCGTCCTTATCCAAAACTCCGGAAGCCATCATTACTATCGATACCAACATCATCAGCATTAAGAGGGAAAAAAGCGCAGCGCAGCTCCAAACGATGAGAGAAACTATTTTCTTGAGTATATTCATCTAAATAATCCAATAAAATTTCTAAAGTTCATGCTTAAATTTAACGATATTTTTAGTAGAAGTGTCAACTTCGTAGGCACCATAATTTTATAATATTGACAGCAATAGTCTTATATTACTTCCGACTTTCTTGGCAACGCACGTAATAAATTCCGATCCTAAAGCAACGGCGGCTATCGCGATAGAGCGATCTGCTGTGCTCTCGCCTACAATGCCGACAGTAGGAGTTGGAGACGTAGTAAATTTCGGCGTTCGTCGCAATATTCCTGGCAACCGCGGGATAATAAGTATTAATGGCCAACTAGTTCAGGCTAACTTACCACTAAACATTAAGGCTGGCTCGAAAATCCTCGCGCAAGTTGCCGAAATTGGACCGCAAGTTTTGCTAAAAATTCTACAGGCTCAAGGCCCAACTACCAGTTCTCGCATAGACCTAGCAACTCAACTTGCAAACGAGATAGCTAACAGCTTGAGTACCGCTAGTTTAAACCATCTTAAACTTCAATCCTCGCTCCTTCTTCCGATGAACCTCGATTCCTCCGCCTGGAGACCAGAACTTCTTAAAAGCCTGATGGGAAACATTTCTAACAATGCCGAGCTCTATGACTCAAACGCGCTCCTCGCCAATTTATTCAAACTTACAAACGGAACCTTTTCGAGCTGGCTTAAAAGCCTACTAGACCAAACGCAAACCACTTCGTTGAATTCGCCCTTTGGCACTCTACAACCTTTACCAGGCTCTTTGCTTACAGCACTAGAAGCTGAACTACGAGCCATGCTAGGCCAAGCAAGCGATTTTTCATCCATAAGCAAACATCTCAAGCATATTTTAGATGTCATATCAAAAGACTTTTCCCAAAAAGAAACACTAAATTCAAAAGACGCGCAAGTCCTTCAAAATGTCCTGCGAGACTTAAAAACCGCCACCCAAAACGAAGAGCACGCGAGGCTGCATATCCAGGCCGCTTTTTCGCAGCTCGAAGAATTTCTTCACAACAACGCCAAACTTACTACCACCTCTGCAAGCATGAGCGAGGCCCAATTCAAGCAGGCAATCCTAGGCCTTGAGCAACTCGCCAATACCCAAGAGACCCTAAATAGACTAAATCCTTTGATGCAGGCACTCGGAGAGCCAGCCTTAATCATGTTTCCATTTCTCTTTCAGAATTTCATATCTCATGGCGAAGTGATAATAGATCCAGACCGTCAAAACAAAGGTAGCAAGCAAAAGAGCTCAGACGGCAGTACCCACCACGACGAAGGGCTATCCAACGGAGAAGCTTATCGGCACATTCACATCAATCTAACACTTCCCACGCTGGGGCAAACCATAGTCGACATAGCCCACCGCAAGCATGAGATTCTCGTAAGATTTACACTGGATGACGAAGAAAAAGCTGAATTTCTAGCAGAACAGCTAGACTTTTTGTCGGCTATATTGCGAAGCAGCGGTTTCGAAAAAACTGAATTTATTGCTAGCTCGAACCCAAACCCCGAAAACTCTACAGCCTGGTTCTCAAGGACTCTCGACAGATTCTTGGCCATGGCATAAGCTCTCCTATTCAGCAATCGCCAGTGAACAAAAAATACTGTTTGCAGGAAGTAAAATATTTAAGTTACTTTTTGGAAACGGTATAGCTTGCTTTCTCCAAGGGTTATAGGGACTTTTTAAAAAAAACCGCCAATGCAAAAAAAACAGATTGCCATCAATATTTCTCTTGTTGTGTCGATATTGATGCTAATTGGGAAAACCAGTGCCTATTTTCTAACGGGTAGCGCCGCTATACTGTCGGATGCCTCTGAGTCGGTTGTTCACATATTTGTAACTTGCGTGTCTCTACTCAGCATACGATTTGCCGATAAACCAGCTGATGCGAGGCATCCATATGGACATGGCAGAATTGTCCTCTTCTCTATTGGCATAGAGGGGTTATTGGTTTTTTGTACTGCTATCTTTATTTTAGTAAATGGCATAGATGCCCTTATCAACGGCTCTCATCTGCAAAAACTCGATAGCGGCTTGCTATTAATCTTTGTTTTAACAATTATAAACCTGGCGCTAGGCGTCTTTCTAGTGCGCGTTGGAAAGAAAGAAAACTCGCCCGCACTAGTGGCAAACGGCAAGCATGTTCTGGCTGATATGATGACTAGCGCAGTGGTAATTGTTGGTCTTACTGCGGTATGGCTAACGGGGTTTAGCATCCTAGATCCGATTGTGGCGCTTATGGCGGGAACTTACGTCTTGTTTGCTGGAGCTTCTATACTTCGCGAAGCTGCAAATTTAAGCATGGACGAGGCTTCCACCGAGGATACCGAACGCATTAATTTAACGCTGGATGCTCTAGTTAAAAACCACACAATTAGCGAGTATCATCAGCTCAGACATAGGAGGATAAACAACGAATACTGGATTGAGGTTCACGTCCTAGTTCCAAAAGACATAACTATCTCCGATGCCCATGAGCGTGCGAGCTTAGTAGAACGGCAGCTAGAGCAACTATTTCCCACTTATAGAGTTTGTGTTACATCACATATAGAACCTGAGGATCACTGCCGCATTCACCCCGAAGGACACCGCGTTGATCCTCTTAGTAATGACAAAAAGTAAATAATTGCTAGTCAAATGTCCAGCTAGTGCTAGGAACTGGTATTTAAAGCCATGAAAGACGAAAACGTCTCGGAGGTAAGCAAGAAAAAAACCTCAGACCACCACATTCAGAGATACATAATCACGGGAGCTCTAACGCTTATCCCGCTGTGGATAACCTGGCTTTTTTTTCACCTCATATTCCAAACATTGTCCGATATCGGACTTCCTTGGGTAAAGGCATTGTCTCATGTGATTGAGCCGACATTTCCAAATAGTGCAGAATGGCTAGTCTCTCCACTCTTTCAGTCCTCCCTCGCGGTACTCCTCACTCTCCTGGTCTTATATATTTTAGGCTGGATCGCGTCGAGGGTGATAGGAAAGCGCATTTGGGGCATGATTGACTCTATAATGGAGCGCATACCGTTTGCACATAAGATCTATGGGGCTACTAAAAAGCTTCTCGCGCTTTTGCAGACTCCGCCTGGAGGAGAAAAGATTAACCACGTAGTGCTCATTAATTTCCCATCGGAAAGGATGAAAACCGTCGGCATTTTGACAAGACTATTAAAGGACGAAGTGACAGGTGAAAGCTTGGCAGCGGTTTATGTGCCGACAACTCCAAACCCTACCTCTGGATATCTCGAAATACTGCCTTTAGCAGATGTGGTTCCGACAAATTGGAACATGGAGGAAGCCATGACTTTTATTATTTCAGGAGGTGCGGTGGCTCCTGAAAGCATCACGTATAGCCGTCCCGCCGTTTCGGAATAATACTAACTTAACAGCACTATGGAAGCGAATAGCAGTAATAAGAACAACTCGTTTGAATTGGTGATGCCGGCAGGCGACATGAGCAAACTCAAATTTGCCTATGCCTATGGAGCAGATGCAGCCTATGCGGGCGTCCCTATCTATTCGCTTCGAGCGCGGGAGAATGGGTTTCGAAAAGAATCTCTAAAAGAAGCAATTTTGTTGGCAAAGCGTTTGGGCAAGAAGTTGTTTCTAACCATGAATATTTTCCCGCACAACAGCAAGATTGCTGGGTTTTTAGATTTATTTTGCGAAATGTCTGAGTTAGAACCAGACGCCTTTATTATGAGCGATGCGGGTCTTATTAAACAAGCGCTAAAACTTAGGCCAAATGCAAAAATTCACGTCTCTACCCAGGCTAATATTACAAACTGGGCGGCTGCTGAATTTTGGCGAGACTGTGGTGCTAAGCGGCTAATTTTATCGCGAGAACTCTCGCTAAAAGAAATTGCAGAAATTAGAGATAGGGTTCCGGGGATTGAATTAGAAGCTTTTGTGCATGGAGCCATTTGCATAGCTTATTCAGGTCGTTGCTTGATTTCAAATTACCTAAATCACCGCGATGCCAATCAAGGCACTTGTACGAACTCCTGCCGGTGGGAGTATAAACTTAGCCACGAGAAGAAAAGTTTATGCGAGGGCGAAACTACTCGGCCAGGAAGCGAAGCAGCCTACGAACAACTCTGCGACAGTTACTACGTGACGGAGCCCAATCACCGCGAGAAGCGCTTTGAGATGGACGAGGATGAGCATGGCACTTACCTCATGAATTCTAAGGATTTGTGCGCAATAGAACTCTTAGGCGCGCTAGCAGACGCAGGAGTTACGAGTTTTAAGGTAGAGGGAAGAACTAAGTCAGTGTATTATGTGGCCATCATTTCTCAGGCGTATCGGCGTGCTATAGACGATATGGCAGCGGGGCGTGCATTTGACAAAGACAATCTGCTCGAAGTTATGTCGACGGCCAATCGCACTTTAATGACGGGCTTTTACCTTAAACGCCCAAATGAGTATGGCGAAAATTTTGAGGATGGTTTGTCTCTTCCCTTAAGTCACAAGTTTGCCGGCCATGTTCAAAGCTACGATCCGGCGAGCGGAATAGCATGGGTAAATTTTAAGAACAAAATTGCCGTTGGCTCACAGATCGAATGGATTACACCTAAAAAGCGCCTTACTGAGACCGTAAGAACTTTGGTAAACAAAAAAAACGGTTCTCTAACGAGCGAGCTACACGGCGGCGTTTTTGGAGGTCTCCCCTGCCCTTTCGTCGCAGACGATACTACGTTATTGAGAGTCCCCATCTCAGTGGAAGCATGCGCCAGTACGGACTCCCAGAAGTCGCATTAGTTACCCAAAGCTCCCTTGACAGTCTCGTCTATTAGGGCAAGAAAGCGCGCTTTTTCATCTATGCTTAAAAACTCCCCATCTAGTATTAGCTCGTAGAGTTCATCACCGGCTTGGAGAAAGGGTTTAAGTTTGGGGGTATCTTTGGCAGTTGTTACGATCGTGGAATTGTTGCGTGAAAAGGTCTTCCATTCATCCAGCGAAAAAACAGCATGATCGGGCTTCGCAAAGGCATTTTGCACTACTAGGCCTAGGTTATCTAGAAGAGAAAAAAAGCCCTCTGGCTTAGCAATGGCTGCCATTGCACCTACGGTCTTATTCCTAAAACTCTCAAGTGGGAACTCCTCGCCAGTAGAAACCTTTACAAAACGGGCCGGATACAACGCAAAGCGAAATATAGGAATACTTGGCCAAGAGATTTGTGTCGATGAGAGCAAGCGATCGACGTTCACCCAATTAGCAGTTTCGCTTTGACGTTCTCGGTCGAATTTAAGTGCTTTTTGAACAAATACTATTGCGTGGCAGCGCCTAAACGCACTGTCGGGGTTTTCCCTAAATCTACCTCTAGGCAACAATTTTGGATTCTCAAACTCCTCGACGACATTTTTGTCGCCGACGTCTATTAGCAATAGGTCTAAGTTCCTCTCTAGGCGACGATGCTGGAAACCATCGTCTAGCAAGATAACATCTCCCAAAGCCTGGCTCTTAATTAATTTGGCTCCCGCTACGCGCTTTTTTGAAATGACAATTCTAGCCCGAGAGCCGAGATGCGACAAATGCATCAAAGCCTCGTCTCCAACCTCACTAACAGAATCGCGCTCAGACACAATGTGCGGTCCAATTGCAAAGCCACCATAGCCGCGACTTAAGATGACTGACATAAGCCCGCGCTGCGTTAGCTCCTGCACGAGATAGGCAGTGAACGGACTTTTTCCATTGCCTCCGACTGTGACATTGCCAACGCTAATAACAGGTAGTTCGACGTTACGTGAAGTAATGAGCCTGTGATCGTAACACCAATTCCTAGCACGAACGACCAATGAGTACAGATACGACATGGAGCTGAGACAGCATTCTAAATGCCGATATCCTTTAGTATTTACAACCCCTTCCAACAAATCCCATTTACCAAAAGTCACTAAAAACCCAAATTTAATTGATATTACAGATTAACAATAACAAACAGAGCGCTAATATACCGTTTCCAAAAAGTAAAATATTTAACTTACTTTTTGGAAACGGTATTTGTTGTTTATTGGCAAGTGCTTACGCACTTGCTGTTTATAGCATTTACAAAAAGGATTTTTGTAAATGCTATAAATCCTTCAACATAAAACAGTTCTGCGGTATAATAACTTTAATGTAAGATTTTCACTAGGTTTTTTTATGCTAGGAGTTAGGTTAGCCGTACTAGCCATGTTGGGTTGTTTTGTTGTCTCGCTCGCAACTAGTGGTTGTAGCTATTGGAGGATTGATCCTTGGCATGTTTTAGTTCGCAGCGACTACATTCGTTCGCTGGTGCAAGAAAAGCAAATTTTAAGTAAGGCGAGGCTTGAATGGACCGGGGATAAGCGAGTGCGAGTTCTTTACGTGAGCGGCTCGCCTTACGAGAGGGGCTATCAACACGGCGCACTTTTAAGAAAAGAAATTCAGGACAATTTCGGTTACCTTTACAAGACTGCTCAGGAGAAATTTCACTTCGATGAGTTATTTGCTGAGGCCTATGAGCGCATGCAGCCCTTTATTCCTGCGGAGTATATTGAGGAGATGCACGGTTTAGCCCATGGTTCGCGCCTACCTCTAGCCATGATTCACCACCTTCATATTTTGCCGGAGCTTGGCGAATGGGGAGGGAAAAAGCAAATTAAGGGCGTTATTAAGCAGATGATGGCGGGTGATCTCGGCACTTCTTGTAGCAACTTCTCGATGACTGGTGCTTCGACTGTCGATGGCGAGATGTATGTTGTGCGCATTCTGGATTGGGGATTGCACAGAATTTCCAAGCTGCACGAATACCCGCTTATTACGGTTAACATTCCCGAAAATGGAGTACCATCTGCTAACATAGGTTGGGTAGGTTTCCTAGGGGCGGTATCTGGAATGAATGCTGAGGGGATAACGCTTGGAGAAATGGGATATGGAGATCCGCCGAACGAGACGCTGCGCGGGAGGCCGATGCCATTTTTATTGCGCGATGTCCTAAGCCAAGCGTCTAGTCTTGGTGAAGCTGAGTTAATATTAAAGGAAAGCATTGGCACGAATTCATTTGTTTTCTTGATTAGCGATGGCAAGACAAAGTCCTCTAAGCTCTTCATTAAGGATAGAGATCGCTTTAAGACTTCTAGTGCCGGACAGGAAGTCCGCGATGGCGAGGAGCATTTGCCTGCAATCTCCGATGTCGTGTATGGCGGGCATTATAACGAGAAAATGGCCGAAATGCTTAGCATGAGCCATGGCAAAATTAGTTGCGATCTATTGCAAGACACTCTGATCCCAGAATTCGCAATGAAGTCGAATTTCCAGAACGTGATTTATTTGCCCTCAAAATTGCAGTTTTGGGTTAGCAACGCGCGAGACAAAGGGAATTGGGCAGCCAGTGAATCATATTCCTTCTTTGACCTCAAAAAGGCTCTTATTACAGGTATCGAAGAGACCGCCGACTAAGGCGCCTCCAATCCAATCCCCCTCCCCGACAAATTAGTGCATACCAACAATGCCTAACTTTAAAATACTTAAAGTAACTATATTCTAGCTGAACGTTTTTATTTTTTCTTTGCACAAAGGAAAATTATTTTGCCGATAAGAGTTTCGACAACTCAGGTTTCGTTTTTGCAAAGAATGAAGTAAATAAATATGCCTAGAGCACCACGGTTGATAAAATCTAATACTTTATACGGGATATCATTCCGCGCGCGAAGAGGTTTGCCTTTTTGCTGTACTATGTACATGCGTGCAATTATCGAGGGCATACTAGCTCGTGTGCAGAGGGATGATAAGGTTATACTTCATCACTATGTCTTTGAGGGAAGCCATGTGCATCTCATTATAACTGCTAAGGATTCTG
>JADLFC010000035.1 GCA_020845775.1 Deltaproteobacteria bacterium | reverse complement strand
TATGGCTATGCCGTTTCCAAAAAGTAAGTTAAATATTTTACTTTTTGGAAACGGTATTTGTTGTTTATTGGCAAGTGCTTACGCACTTGCTGTTTATACCATTTACAAAAATCCTTTTTGTAAATGGTATATGTTTTTCCATACACCAAGTCTTATGTTGCTGTAGTATATGCGCATTAATTGAATCGTAAATAACAAATGATAGTTCATTACTAGATGATATAGACATGAAAAGGACTACTAATCACAGTCGCGCTTTAATTATTAGCTATGGTGTCAGTGCTTGTATCTTTTTTTACTTGTGTTTCGATTTGGATTGGGAGCTGTTTTTAGTTGAAATAGGGAAGAGCAACTTCTACTATATCCCTCTTTTTTTTATCATGTCATTTGCCTTAGCTTGGATTAGGACGCTTCGTTGGAGCTTGTTATTGCCCAGGGAACTCGCGATCTCCATGAAGGAGCTTTTTTTTATAAACGCCATAGGCTCGATGTCGATTTTGCTGCTCCCATTGAGGGCTGGCGAATTTGTTCGTCCTTGGATGTTAAGCAGTGCGCGGAAGATAAAATTCCCCCAGGCTTTTGGGGGCATTGTAATAGAGCGCGTGTGCGATGTATTAGCACTTCTTGGCATGCTAGGCATTTCCATGATGAGCATTGAAAAAGCTCCAGCGCTAGTAGATGTCGGTGCGAAGGCTTTGGGAATGCTTGCTGGAGTGATTTTGTTGCTGATGTTTGTTGCCTACTTTAAAGCCAATTTTGCCCTAGGTATTATAGAGAAAATAATCTACTTGGTTGTTGGGAAAAGAAGTCCACAGCTTGCTGCCAAGCTTCACTCCTTTATTGAGGAGTTTTTTATTGGACTTAAGGCCATATCTAGCGGAGGAGAGCTGGCGCTTGTAGTTTTTTTCTCCCTGCTCCTATGGGTTTTTATTGCATGTTATTATCAGCTCGGACTTTTAGCTTTTGGAGCGGATGCTAGCTGGATAGTCGCTAACACTGTAAGCGTTATGATTGCCCTGGCGATTGCAGCGCCAAGTGCTCCGGGCTTTTTGGGAACTTTTCAATTTGGATGCATAGTGGCTCTTTCAGTGGTGCATGGCTATTCTCGGGAATTTGGGCTTAGCTACTCAATAGTTATGCACGCCTACCAGGTGGCAGCTATCATTGCCATAGGTCTTTATTGTCTGCACAAAAAGCACCTTCATCTGTCCGATATAGCCAGTGTCAAAGACCGGGCTCTCTAGGTACGCAAATTGCGATAGTAACTGTTAGGAGCCTGGAGCATTTGGTAAATCGCTTGGGATTTCAAGGGATTACTAATGAGTAGGGACTCTACAGAATAAAAGCAATCGGCAAATATTTGCCGAACTGAGGCAGAAAACGGCACGTTGCACGATAAGAATACTCTTAACGGATAAAGTATATGCGCTTGTTTACAGGTCTTATAATAGGCAGAGAATCGCTAATGACACATGGCTCGGCCTTGTCGACCGTTGCGGATAATCTTTCGAACGCCAATACTCCTGGTTTTAAGGCTCAGCGCTCGGAGTTTAGCGACCTGTTTGCCTCGTCGATAGGTGCTATGTTTAGCGATCCTCTTACCTCCGGCAGCGGTGTTTCGGTAGATGACATAAGTACTCTCTATACGCAAGGGTCAATTGAGCAAACGGATCGCGAGCTTGATATGGCCATTAGCGGACGAGGGTTTTTTGTAGTGAACGATGGCGCTAACGATTACTACACTCGCGCTGGTAACTTCCAAGTCGACGCCGATGGCAATCTTATTACCATCCAAGGCGATAGCGTCATGGGTTTTACCGAGGCGAGTCCTGATACTGCCGTGGCTTTGAATTTAGTTGACTTAAACTCAAGTGCTGCGCCTAGCACTGCAATCTCACTGTCAGGTAATCTAGATGCCGAGAGTGCAATGGTGACTGCGGCTGCAGATCCAGCTACATTTATCGAACTAAACGCTGCATCTACTTTTAACTCGTCGGTTGAAGTTGTCGATTCTCTGGGAGTTAGGCATGACGTAGCCTTGCATTTCTTTCACACAGAAGCTCTTGGATGGGAAGTGCAGGCTTATGTAGATGGTGAGGCAACTGGTGGAGTGGCCGGGACTCCTGCATTGTTAGGCACTAGCACGATAACTTTTGAGCCTAATGGCGTACAGGCCGAAGGGGCGGGGGCTAGCATTTCGCTGTCTCCTTCTTGGGCGAATCAGTCGGAAGCTACTACAGTCGCTATCGATCTAAGTGGTTTTACACAGTACGGATTCCCCTCGAGTCTTAACTCGGTCGTCAATGATGGAGTGGTTGCTGGTTCTCTGGTAGGCGTAAACGTCGATGCGGAAGGTGTTATCTCTGGAATTTTTGATAATGGCGAAAACGAAGTCGTTGGCACGTTGGCGCTTGCGATGTTTAACAGCGAAGATGGTTTAGTGCGCGTAGGAGACAATAAGTTTGGCGTGAGCGAGACATCCGGCATTGCCGAGGTAGCGGCTGCAAGAACAGACGGCCGCGGCAGTGTCGCTGGGCAATCCTTGGAGCAAGCAAATGTCGACACTGCAAACGAATTCATCGACATGATTCGCTACCAGAGAGGGTATCAGGCTGGCTCAAAAATTATTAGCACTATAGACACCTTGCTAGATAGAACTCTTCAGATTGCGTAAAACGAGTCCCTTTCGCTCGTAGAAAGAGTGGAAAGAGCGTTGCAGATTGCGGCAAATTCGTGGGGCTCAAGCGTTTCTGGTCTGCGGGTAGGGGAGACATTTGCTGTCGATAGAATCCCCAGCGCCTGAGTTTTTGATTCAACCTCATCTAGTAGAGTTAAACAGTTTAGCATCGTTTTTCGGCGAGTAGAAAAACAGGTTCTAACGACTCTTTCAAAGTGCAGCGGGTCTGTTATCGCTACGCTGGGACTATCGAGCATTGAAATCATTATTAGCTGTGAGTCTACCTTAGTGCTGGGATAAAACTGCTCGCCCTTAATTATCGGGCCTAAGCGCACGTTTGCGTGAAGTGCAAGCTGTATTGTTATCGAGCCGTAGCTTTTGCTTCCCGGCTGGGAGCTCAACCTGTTGGCAAACTCCTTTTGCATCAGCAATGAGACACGACTAATGGCAGCTCTATGCTTTAATATCCAAAAAATAATTTCCGTGGAGATAGAGTAGGGGATATTGCCAACTACTGTGCATTTTTGTTGCCGCGAATGACTCAAGCTAGAGAGATCCACTTTCGAGATGTCCTGGCAAAGTATCTCTTGGGGGTCTAAATATGGGAACTTGCCTAGCAATGCAGCATGTAGCTTCCTATCAACTTCGACTAGAGTTAAATTGGAAGTTTTCTTAGCCAGCTCGCCGGTCAGCATACCTAAACCAGGGCCAATCTCGAGAACCCATTCTGCCGGCTTAATATCGGCAAAATCGGCAATAGTAATCGCCCGCGCGGGATCCAATAAGAAGTTCTGCCCACGGCGCTTGCTAGGAGTAACTCCCAAGTGAGATAATTTGGCCTTAGTAAAACGCTGATTCATTAAATTATGGCGCACTATCTACAGAGGGCCAATAGAGATTTGTTGTCTAAGATACTAAAATAAGAGTATGCTTAAAGCCCTGTGTTACAGAGAAAACTTCTTATATACATGAGTAAATAGAAATATGCTAGCGAGTGCTAAAATAACTCTTTTGGTGGGCGGGTCAATAGCTGCTTATAAGAGCGCAGAGCTTGCGCGGAGGTTAATTCAATCTGGAGCGGAAGTTCAGGTAGCAATGAGCCAGGCAGCGTGCAAGTTCATCACGCCGATTACTTTTGAGACGCTTACTGGGTCACCAGTTTACACTGACATGTTTGATGTCCGCGGTGGTTCTAACATGGCACATATCGACTTAGCCAACGATGTAGATGCAATAGTAGTAGCTCCGGCAACGGCGGATTTAATCGCTCGTACGCGCGCTGGCATGGCCGATGATTTGTTGACTGCCATATTGCTCGCAACGAAAGCTCCACGCCTTTTTGTCCCAGCAATGAACGCCAATATGTGGGAGAGTGCTATAACCCAAGACAATGTGAGCGCGTTAAAAACATACGGAGTTCATTTTGTTGAGCCCGAATTCGGTGAGCTATCTTGCGGTTGGGTTGGAAAAGGTCGTTTGGCGGATCATGAAGTAATCTTACAGGAGGTGATGAGCCTTATAAGCGACAAAACATTAATGGGGAGCCATGTAATTGTTGCAGCCGGGCCCACTAGGGAGTGGATTGATCCAATTCGCTTTGTTACCAATAACTCTTCCGGCAAGATGGGGTATTCGATTGCTAAAGTCGCTAGATATCGAGGCGCTCATGTGTCGCTAGTATCTGGGCCAACGGGGCTTGTCCCGCCTACCGGCGTTGATTTTTACGAAGTTTCTACCGCAGAACAAATGCGCCAGCGCGTTATGAAGCTTGCAGAAAGCGGTCCACCCTTAGCAAGAGATAAGTCATCCAAACCAACTAAGTTTATATTTATGGTTGCGGCCGTTTGCGACCATAGGCCGGCAGATGTATCGGCGACGAAGGTGAAGTTTGACAAGAGCAAGGAGTATAGCCTTAAAATGATTCCCAATCCCGACATCCTTCGAGAGCTTGGGGAGAGGCGCGAAGAGTTGCAAAGGTCTTCCGATTGCAAGCTAAGACTCATAGGCTTTACGGCAGAGACGGGGGATGTGGAGGAGTTGCTGATGTGGGCCAAGGAGAAGATGGAAAAGAAAAGTGCAGACTTGATGGTGGCTAATGTAGCCCAAGATGCTTTTGGCAAGGATACCAACCGAGTCTGGATGTTGCATAGAACTGGGCGCGAAGAAGAAATTTCTACCGCCGATAAGGAGGACGTCGCGGATAGGATTATAAAGGCAGCTCTTAGGTGTTAATGTCTTGTTTGTCGATAGTGTGGCTATAGAAAATGAAGAGAGATGAGTTAGCGAACATTGCTCGCGAGGCCCGTGCTAATTTAGAGGAATATCCAGTCGAAGGTATTCCGGAGGAGTATTTTTCTGCTGTTAGTGCTATGGAACAAACTCAGTTGCGAGATGTAAAGGGCGATTCTGCAAGCGAGCTCCTGATGCTAGAGGAGGAGGCGAAGCGATGCCTTAGGTGTAGACTGCATGAGGCACGGCACAGCGTAGTGTTTGGTGAAGGCAATGCCGATGCGCCGTTAGTGGCGTTTGTTGGCGAGGGACCGGGTGCGGATGAAGATAGAATGGGTAGGCCATTTGTAGGGCGAGCTGGGAAGTTGCTAACGGCTGCTATAACTAGTGGCATGGGCTTAAGGCGAGAGGATGTTTATATAGCAAATGTGGTTAAATGTAGACCACCTAACAATAGAGCACCTCTTGAGGATGAGGCTAAGACCTGTGTGGAAAGCTATCTGTTTAAACAACTAGAGCTGATTAGTCCAAGAGTGATAGTGACGTTAGGTGCTCCAGCTCAACTTGCCTTAGGGGGTATCGCTGGAGGCATTAGTTCAATTCGTGGCAAGTGGCTTAATTGGAGGGGCGTGCCGTTAATGCCCACGTATCACCCAGCATATATTTTGCGTCAGCCATCGGCCAAACGGCCGTTTTGGGAGGACTTGCAGGAAGTGATGAGGTTTTTGGGCCTGTCTGTTACGGTATAGAGTTTTTTGGGATAAGTGGCAAAGGAGTAGTTTTGATGAAGCGTTTACCAATCATTATGCTTTTTCTAGCTGTGTTGCTAGGAATGCCGGCGAGTGCTGATACTGAGGCAGGAAGTTCGTTGCTAGGCCCCGTAGTGATGATCGATATGTTTGGTCCAATTACGCCGGCTACAAATGATTTTTTAAAAACGAGCATTGCAAGAGCTGAGAGTAAACGGGCAAAACTATTGCTCGTTCGCTTAAATACACCTGGAGGAATACTGACTTCTATGCAAACCATGGTGGAGCAGATATTGCAGTCTCCTGTTCCCGTCGCAGTTTACGTAGCACCGAGTGGTAGTGGGGCCATATCGGCTGGTGTTTTTATTACGCTTGCTGGGCACGTGGCAGCAATGGCTCCAGGAACTACCATAGGGGCGGCACACCCGGTTACTGGCGAGGGCCAGGATGTTAAGGGCGATCTGCGGGCAAAAGTGGAGAACTTTGCGGTTTCTCTCATCACTGCCATATCAGAGCAGCGCGGGCGCAATGTCGAATGGGCTAAGAAAGCTGTAATGGAAAGTATCGCGATAACAGACCGAGAGGCATTGGAGCTTAAGGTAATAGACTATATTGCTTCGGATACGGAGAAGCTACTTGAGATGCTGGAGGGCAAGTCTGTAACTGTAAAGGGTGTAGAAGTTACGCTTAAAGGTTTGAAGAATTCGCCTACTGAAACATTTGTAATGACTTTCAAGCAGAAAGTTGTGAATGTTCTTGCAGACCCGAATATTATGATTCTGCTAGGTTTGGGAGCTATGCTGGGGATAGGCATCGAGCTATATAACCCAGGGCTCATACTACCCGGGGTAGTTGGAGTAATTTGTTTGGTTCTTTCCCTCACGTCGGCGCAAGTTCTGCCAATTAACTACGGCGGAGTGGCACTTTTGCTATTATCGCTTATTTTTTTTATAGTCGAAGCCATGGCCCCTTCCTTTGGCATATGGGGGATAGCGGGAATGATTTGCTTAGTTTTGGGGTCAATTTATTTAGTAGACATGGATTTAGTTTGGGCGGTTGAGGGTTTTACAGTTGATAAAACACTTGTGGGAAGCGTGGGCTTTGGGGTTGGTCTAATACTTTCCCTCACGGCCATTCTAGCGCTTAGGGCACATGCGAGGAAAGTTTCTACGGGGAGCGAAGGCATAGTTGGAGAGATTGGCAAAGCCATTACCGACTTTGTTCCTCAGATGTCAAACCGTTCCGTCTTAATGGGCAAGATTCAAGTGATGGGGGAAATTTGGAATGCCGTCCTGAAAGAGCCTCTTACTACTGAGCCCTCGGAAAAGGGTGTGAGGGTAGGGGATAGCTTAAGAGTTAAATCGTTTGGGCAGGCGATGACTCTAGAGGTTGAGAAGGTTTAAGTAAAGTAACTAAGTGGATTTTAATGAATGAGCTAGGCTAATAGGAACAAGAAAAGGAGACTAGTAAGAGATGAATCCGATATTAATTTTTATACTGGCCGTCGCTGCATATGCTGCAGCGAATATTTTTAGGATTTTAAGCGAGTACGAGCGGGCTGTAGTATTTCGCCTAGGTCGTCTTGTAAATTCTAGGGGGCCAGGCTTAATAATTTTAATTCCTTTTCTCGAGCGCATGAAGCGAATTGACATGCGAACTAATACATTGGATGTGCCTCCGCAAGATGTCATTACGCGGGATAACGTTTCTGTCAAAGTTAACGCAGTGGTGTATTTTAGGGTGATGGATCCGAACAAAGCCGTTACTGAGGTGGTGGACTATTTCTATGCCACCAGTCAATTAGCACAGACGACGCTTAGAAGCGTTTGCGGCGAGGCTGAGTTGGATCACTTGTTGGGCGGTCGGGAGACCCTTAATCTTCGCCTGCAGGAGCTGTTAGATACTGCTACGGATCCTTGGGGCATAAAGGTATCTATGGTGGAACTTAAACACATAGACTTGCCGCCCGAAATGCAGCGAGCTATGGCAAAGCAGGCAGAAGCAGAACGCGAAAGGCGTGCAAAAATTATCAATGCCGAGGGCGAGTTCCAAGCGTCGGAGAAGTTGAGAGCCGCTGCTGACGTTATCGCGGGACAGCCACAGGCTTTACAGCTTCGCTATTTGCAGACTCTGCGCGAAATTGCAACTGAAAATAATTCGACGACTATTTTTCCATTTCCCATTGAATTGTTCAAAGTATTTGCAAAAGATTAGGGCAGACGGTGGCAGTGCGACGTGAGCGGGAGAGGTAGTTTTAATTATGATTTGCCAGTTAGTCGCATCGCTGATTGGCCTAAAGGGGTTAGTTCTGGACGTTCCAAGTCTAAGCTGCTTTGGGCCAAAATTCCTGGGCGAGGAGAGGATTTAAGTCTTAGCGATTGCCTATTCGAAGACTTGCCGCGGTTGCTTCGCGCGGGTGATATTTTGGTGTTAAATGACACCAAAGTACTGCCCTACCGTTTTTTTGCTAAAATCGAAGGCCGCAACACTGACATAGAGGTTTTGCTGCAACCTAGGCACGATGTCAATTCTCAAGAATGGGAAGCATTGCTTCGTCCTATGCGCAAAGTTAAGCCGGGCGATAGGCTCGTTTTGGCTAAGGGGCTCGTAGGTATTGTGGGAAATCGCACGGATGATGGCAGAAGGGCGATGCTTGAAATTCGGAGCGATATCAGTGAGGGGAAGGCGATTGAGGAGCTATTGATGCAGAATGGCAACATGCCAATTCCCCCCTATATTAGAAAGGGTAGAGCGGAGCGGGAGGACAGAGAGTGCTATCAGACGGTATATGCAAAGCACTACGGGTCTGTTGCAGCGCCAACTGCTGGCTTGCACTTTACAGAAAAGCTCTTTTCGGAACTTGAGAGCGCCGGCATAGGGCACTCCTGTTTAACGCTGCACGTTGGGCCCGCTAGCTTTATGGCAGTTGACGAACAAGTGCTTTCTACTAGAGCTACGTTGCCAGAGTATTATCGCATACCGGCTAGCACGATGCAGCGCATAATCGAAGCTAAGAATGGCGGAGGTCGCGTCGTCGCCGTAGGCACTACTTCGGTCAAAGCTCTCGAGACGGAGTTTAGCATCGCAGGCGGGGATATAGAAAATTCTCTTTTGCGCGAGGATAGCTTTAAATCGACAAGCCTGTTTATCTCTTTTGGATATGAATTTAAAATCGTCGATGCGATTGTGACAAATTTTCATCAGCCTTCGTCTACGCATCTTCATTTGATAAGTGCATTTGCTGGCGAGGATAATGTGGAGCAAATTTACCGTCATGCGCTTTGTTCCGACTATAGGTTTTTAAGTTACGGGGATGCGGTGTTTTTGGATAAGGCGCAAGGAGGCGAGTAGGTGGGACTGCCGGTTGGTTCATTTTTAGTTCATGCAACTGAGGGCGAGGCCCGTGTTGGCGAGCTAATCACGGCACACGGAAGTTTCCAAACTCCAGCTTTTATGCCCGTCTGCACTCAGGCCGCTGCTAAAGGTTTAGCTCCTTCGCGGCTTAGGGAAGTTGGCGTGGAGATTCTTCTATGTAACGCATATCACCTACATGTTCGACCGGGCGAGGAGCTGATAAGGGATTTGGGAGGCATCCACAAGTTCATGGCATGGGATGGCCCAATTTTGACCGATAGTGGAGGCTATCAAGTTTTTAGCCTTTCAAAGCTTAGAAAAGTCAGCGAAGCGGGTGTGGTATTTAATTCACATGTGGACGGTGCTCCAATAGAGTTTACACCGGAAAAAGTGCTAAAAATCCAGGAGGATCTTGGAGTGGATATTATGATGGTCCTCGACGAATGCCCGCCGTTTCCCTCGGAAAAAGATGCTTTGTTGGCGTCTCTTCAGCGGACACTGCGTTGGGCAAGGCGCTGCAAAGAGGCTAAATCTAAGCAAAGCGCACTTCTATTTGGAATAGTGCAGGGAGGAATTTACGAAGATCTCAGGCAGCAATCTATTGATGAGCTAATAAATATCGGATTTGATGGTTACGCCATTGGAGGAGTAAGTGTTGGCGAATCTAGCGAGTTAATTGAGCGCGCTACTCGTTTTTCCGCTCCGAGATTGCCTAGAGATAAGGTGCGTTATCTCATGGGTGTTGGAACTCCGGCTGATATTGTCATGGCCGTTTCTTGTGGTGTAGACATGTTTGACTGCGTGATGCCGACTCGTAGTGCCAGATTTGGAAGGGTTTTTGTGGGAAGTGGCCACATTAACATAAGAAATAGCGCCTTTCGCAGAGACCCTAGGCCGTTAAGTGATAAGTGTGAATGTTATACGTGCAGGAATTTTTCGAGAGCTTATCTTGCCCACTTAGTTCATTCGGAGGAAGTGCTGGCCGTTGAATTGTTAACTACACACAATGTTTACTTCTATCAGTGCTTGATGCAAGACATTCGTCGTGCTATTCGTGCTGGTGATTTTCATTCCTTTTCGAATGATTTTTTAATGGGCGTGTCGTGTGAACAGGCTCATTAAGGCAGGCGCCGTTATGCCATTTACAAAAAGGATTTTTGTCAATGGTATAAACAGCAAGCGCGTAGCGATGCTTTGCAAAACTCCAGAATAGACAGAATGATGAGAAAATTTTTTTTAATAAATGTTGTAGCGCTGTTTTGTCTGCTACCGGCGTGTGCTGCTCCGGGCGAAACGGGCCGAGCGGGCAGTGCCGGTATCGCGGCTGGACAGGGAGTGCAGGTTCAGCAGATATCGAATTTTGATTTCGTATTTAATACAGTAGCATTTGTCCTCATGGGGGTGTGGGGCTATTACTTTTTGGTATTTCGTCCCATGACAAACAAGGAAAATGCGCAGAAAAAATTTCTCGCCTCACTAAAAAAGGGCGACGAGGTTATTACTTCTGGTGGTTTGTTGGGGCGAATTGTATCGGTAGCTGATGAGTTCGCACATTTGGAAATCGCGCCAAATGTTCGCGTAAAAGTTCAGCTTCAAAGTCTTAAGCCCCGAAATGTTCAAGTATCTAATGTAGATACTAACGGAGCCAAAGTTTCAAAGGTAAGTCAAAATAGTTCAAATAAATAGGACGATTATCCCCGGTGACTAGTAATCAGAAGAAACGGACTTGGTTTACAATTGCACTCGTGCTGATTTCCTTTTTGGTTCTTGCACCTACGGCGTTAAAAGACGTTTTGCCGCAGGCGTGGCCTTCTAAACCGATTAAGCTCGGTTTAGATTTAAAAGGAGGGGTTTATTTGGTGATGGGTGTAGAAACGGCGGAAGCAGTTAAGAGTCGCTTAACGTCTATAGCAAATACTGCGAAGCCAGACCTTCGCAAGGAAAAGGTAAGCATTATTAGGGCTCGTCAGGTAGGGGAGCGGGATGTATCTTTGGTGCTGCTAAATGAGGAAGGCGTAGCTGCGGCAAATGCGTACATGCGCGACAACTATCCATATCTCAAGCTCGTCGGCGAAGATAAGGAGGGTAGGCGAACGACTTTAACTTACCGCATGGATGAGGAGGAAGCAAAGGAAGTTAAGCGAACATCGGTTGATCAGGCTATTGAAACGATACGCAATCGAGTGGATCAATTTGGCGTGGCTGAACCGCTGATTCAACGTTCGGGACTAGACAGAATAGTAGTGCAGCTTCCGGATGTCACTGATATTGATAGGGTGAAAAAAACCATAGGCTCAGTTGCGAAACTGGAGTTTCGCCTAGTGTCTGAGGCTGCTTTAGGTGACGCATCTCCAGTAAGTGGCTCAAAGCAGTTTCCGCAACGAGAGGGAGGCAGTGTGCTTCTCGAGGAAGATGTCTTGATGACGGGAGACGCAATTGACAAGGCGTTTGTGGACATTAGCACATCGGCTAATGAAGCTCTTGTGTCGTTGCAGTTTAGTGCTGTTGGCGCAAAAAACTTTGAGAATATTACTCGGCAAAATGTAGGGCGTCGTTTAGCGATTGTGCTCGATGGCATTGTGCAGTCAGGGCCTGTCATACGAGAGGCTATTGCTGGAGGGCGCGCGCAAATTTCCGGTGGTTTCGCCGCTGATGAGGCCCACTTGTTAGCCATTGTGCTAAGAGCTGGCGCACTTCCTGCGCCTCTAAAATTCCTGGAAGAGCGCACGGTTGGTGCTAGTTTAGGTGCAGATTCAATTCGCAGCGGCTTAATTGCAGTCGGCACTGGTTCGCTGCTAGTTATGGTTTTTATCGGTTTTTACTACAAGAGATCCGGAGTTATTGCAGTTGCTTCATTAGTTTTGAATCTTCTGTTTCTCCTCGCGTTGCTTGCTATTTTTGGAGCAACGTTAACGTTACCTGGCATTGCTGGATTGGCTCTCACGGTGGGTATGGCCGTGGATGGAAACGTCATCATTTTTGAACGCATCCGCGATGAATTGCGCAAAGGTGCTACCGGTAGGGCTGCCATTGAGGCGGGATTTCTCAATGCCCATTCCACTATCGTAGATGCAAACCTTACTACGCTATTAGTTGGCATTATACTCTATGCGCTTGGGACAGGGCCGATTAAGGGATTTGCTGTGACTCTTTGTGCCGGAATTATTACTAGCGTCTTCTGTACGCTACATACTACAAAAGTTGGCATGGAAGTTTTTAAGTTGCAAGATAGTCGCGGAAATTTGAGCATTTGAAATGGAACTAGCGGAAACTAAATTTAATATTCCTTTTATGCGGTACCGGCATTTTTTTGTCGGATTGTCGTTAGTCGTAATAATTGCTTCGGTCATGGCGTGGTTTGCTGCTGGGAAGGATAAGTATGGCGTCGATTTTTTGGGCGGCGCAGAGATCGTGGTGCGATTTGACTCGCCTGTCGCAATTTCGTCGGTGCGAGAAGTTTTGCAAAATGCTGGTATTTCTGGGGCGGTTGTTCAGGAATTTGAAAGGGGAAAGAACGAGTTTTCGGTGCGGACGAGGGCTGAACAGGGAGAGGATGCTGTTAAACAGATTCGCTTAGCGCTCGAGCAGGTTGGGGGAGGTAAAATTACTGTGTTGCAGCAGGACTATATTGGCCCAACGGTTGGTTCGGAAATTCGCAGGTCTGCCTTAATTGCGCTTTGTATCGCGTTAGTGGGGATATTGATTTACGTATCCTATAGGTTTGAGTTTAACTTTGCCGTAGCTGGCATTCTTGCTTTGGCGCACGATGTAATCATCAGTGCGGGAGTTCTCGTCATGTTTGGTTATGAGGTAAATAGTGGAGTTGTCGCTGCCTTGTTAACTATTATTGGATATTCAATAAATGACACCATAGTAATCTTTGACCGCATTCGCGAAAATTTGTACAAGGCCTTAAAAACTGGCACTGTGGCAAAGAAAAGCAAGAATCTAAAAGATTTGCCTGCAATAATAGATCTTAGCGTAAACCAAACGCTAAGTCGCACGCTACTAATGAGCTTAACGGTTTTTTTTGTAGTCGTGACTTTGTGGCTGTTTGGCGGTGGCGCGGTGGTGGAGCTTTCGTTTACTTTGCTCGTTGGTGTCGTCGTCGGAACTTATTCTACTATATTTGTAGCCTCTCCAATTGTCGTTACGCTTGAAAACATCTCGGCAAAACGTGCGGCTGTGGTGCAATCTAGCTAGAGCAGATTAGTAGGGACGTCCTTTCTTACAGGACTGTTGTAGCAGTTTTCGACTTGTCTTAGCTGCTCCTTTAGTTCGGCACTTAAATTATCTGGCACTATTACCTCGGTATGGATAAGCAAGTCACCGGTGTGTCCGGTTGAGAGATTCTTTAGTCCGCGCCCCTTAAGTCTCAGTCGGCTGTTCTCTTCACTTTTTGGTGGGACGTTTATTTTTACTGGGCCGTTAAGTGTTGGCACGACGATTTCAGCGCCAAAGATGGCTTCGGGGATTGTAGTGGGAATTCTAATTACGATATTGTCGCCCTCGCGTTTTACGAAGCGGTGGGGTGTTACGTGAACTTTGATCCTAAGAGGGTCATGTCGTGGCACCTCAACTCTAAGAATCGCGCCATCCTCTACTCCTGATGGCACTTTAACTCTAACTATTCGAGCTTCGCCATTTTCCTTGAGTGCCACTTCCCGGCTGGTTCCGCGAATGGATTCGAGTGCGTCCACAGTAAAGTTGTAAATCCGAGGCCCTTTTAGGGCCTCTTGCGCTTCGCCTTTAGAGAATATTCCAGATTTTCTGGTTTCCCTTTCGGCTTCAGGCTTGGTTGCTTGGCCTTTTTTTGAGGAGCTTCTTGAGGGCGAAGGCTTCCCGAGTTGTTCTTTGATTTTAGAGAAAAATGAGTTCGAGGCTCCGTTATCGCTCATGGACGAGGCGGATGATTGGCTACCGTTGGAGGCATGACTCCTGCCGTCTGGCTGTTGGTAGAATGCCTGGCGGAATTCGTCCTCCTCAGTCTCGCCCATGTAAATTTCTTCGCCGTGATTTCGCGAACTAATTTTTTCATCGTATTTTTTTCTTAACTCTTCATCGCTCAGAACGCGATAAGCCTCGGTGATTCGTTGGAAATGCCTTTGGGATTCCAAAGGAGAACCACTGTCTGGATGGTACTTGCGCGCAAGAGATCTATAGGCTTGCTTAATTTCAGCAGTCGTTGCGTTTCCCGACACGAGTAATATATCGTAGTAATTTTTAATGGCCATTCGGCAATATTGCGAAGCAAAGTTTAACTATCTATACGTAGTTTGGATTAACTGCGCGGCTTTATGGGCGCTAAAAAGTTCGTTCAATGGTCAAAAAAGGTGTAAGGGCTATGTGTTTTTGAAATAGAGGCAGAATTTGCATTTTCCCATAAAAAGCGCATGAAGTTCGTCAAGCTTGCGAGTCGAGCCAACTTCCGCTATAGAGTTAAGCTTCGTCGGGGTGTGGCGCAGCCTGGTAGCGCACTCGTCTGGGGGGCGAGTGGTCGGAGGTTCAAATCCTCTCACCCCGACCATTTTTGACTGTTTATCTGCACGAAAATAATTATCAACTATCTTTAGTATCTATTCGATTAAGTAAGTAGGACCTGTTAATGTGAGTATATTTATATCGGTCGATAATGGCGGCCTGGATATTTTTATATTTCTTGACCAAATAATTTGTTATATAAGTAATCGTTGAATCTTTTATTTTGGGTTCTATCATCTGCAAATGACAGCAGGGTATGCTTGTTTTAAGTAAAGGAGTTAATATTGCAATTGACGTGCAAGCATTTCATAATAACCTGCTTTTGTTGCCTCTTAACTTTTTGTTCTGCTTGTAGTTTAGCGTCTTATAATCGCTTTTATTCGTTTGGGAAGCGGCCAGTTTATCATCGCGTTAGCTCGGGCGAGACTCTATACCAAATCTCTCAGCGCTATGGCGTCTCGGTTAGAGATTTGGCGCTTAGAAATGGAGTGAGAGATCCACGTGAGCTCATGGTGGGGCAACGGCTGTTGGTGGCATATTCTTATGGAGGCTCGAGAGTTTCAGAGCGCCATAGGCGCGGTATTTTTGGCTACGATAGTGGTAATGAGAAGTTTACAATCGGCAATGGAAGGCTCAGCTGGCCTGTGCCTGGTGGTAGATTAGTGTCGAGATTCGGGCGTCGCTGGACTTCTTATCACGATGGAATTGATATTGCGGCTAATGGGGGGACACCGGTTTACGCCGCTCATACGGCAAGAGTGGTGTATAGTGGTAACGGATTAAGCGGGTATGGCAATCTTCTCATCCTGAGAGATTCAACTGGTTTGTTGACGGTTTATGCACATAATAGAAGGCTGCTGGTTGATAAGGGGAAGCTAGTTCGGCGTGGGCAAGTTATTGCGGAAGTTGGCAGTACGGGGAGGGCTAGTGGTCCTCACCTTCACTTTGAGGTGCGTGCTCGGAGCAGCAGTTCGGCGAATTACGTTTCTGTAGATCCACTTGTCTATTTTGGCAATTCAAAAGTGAAATCTCCGGAATACCGACGCAATAATAGCCTGAATCCCATATTAGCTAAGGCATCGTGGTAATCGACATCTGCTGTAAGAAACTAGCTATGTTGATGTTTTTTTTTGCACTTGTAGACGCTTAGGTAGAATCTATATTAAAGAGAGGCTAAGATTGATGGCTGTGCAAAAACGATAGTTTATGTGATTGTGGTAGTCAAATTGTTTAGCCCTCGTAGCTCAGTTGGATAGAGCACAGGTTTCCTAAACCTGGGGTCATAGGTTCGAGCCCTATCGGGGGCAATTTTTTGAAACTGCGATTGGATTCCGTTTGGTGGAGCTGTAATTTTCCGATACGTAGTTTGAGTTAAGTAGAGAGTTTGCTGTTCAGTGTTTGGTGATGGCGCGAGACCAGAGATTATATAGAGAGTAGGCGATGAATAAATCTGAACTAATCGAGAAGCTTGCACAGCGCAACGACATTTCTTTGCAAGAGGCTGAGGATATTGTTGGATTAATTCTTAGAGAGATGCAAGAAGCGTTACGAGCGGGAAAACGCATAGAGATTCGTGGCTTCGGTAGCTTTGTGGTGAAGGATTATGGTAGCTATTGGGGACGCAATCCTAAGACCGGCGAAAAAATTTGGGTCACTCCTAAACGCCTGCCGGCGTTTAAGCTTGGGAAGGAATTAAAAGATAGATTAAAGGAAAACGGCCTTAGCGTTTGACGCTATTGAGCAGCGTTTCCGCTAAGTAGTTTTTAAACGCAGGAATTTCGAGGGAAGAGCATGTCAATTGAGTATTTGGAGGATTTGGCTCACGACGTTAGTAGAGGGATCGATGTTTATGCTTGCCCCGGGCAGGGTCAGGGGCAGTGGATGATTTCTCGAGAGCTAGATACTTTGAGAAAAATTGCACAGCGCTCAGCTAACACGCGCAAGATAAACACTAACATCTATCGTCTAGTGAGCTGCACTGAAGCCGGCGCAGTGGACTCCTATTTAATCTGCAAGAAAATGATGGAGCCCGGCGTTAGGGGAGAGCCAAATTTGCAGTGGGTGGTGGTAGATACTCGAGATGCTGCGGAGCTATTGCGAGACGTAAGCCAAGGGCCGTCTCCATATTTTGGCGTCGTAATAGTTGAACTGTTTAAGCCCGAAAAAGTCGAATAAAATAGTATTGGATGCTTTGGGGCTCTTGCCTTCTTAAAAAGAATTTAGCTTATAGCATTTCGTTGGTGTATAATTAGGCTTACATAAGCACACACAACAGGAGCTAAGTTTCTATGTTTTTATTGGGGCTAGTTTTTTTTATCCCAAAGTCGCCAGCCATAATTTATAGATATTTAATCGTTCTATGTCTTTTGTTGTTTCTCTGTTTTGGCTGCGATGAAGCTTCTGTTTGGGGGCCAGATGAGACTAAAGATGGCAGGCAGGAGTCTTTTGTTTTTGATTCTTTAAATAGGGCTACTAAGGGCGCATCGGTGGGCGAGAAAACCTCGTCGGGAGATTCTGCTGCTAATCTAGTTGCTGCGGTTCCGTTTGCGCTTTCTGCTTCAGTGCCGCCAGAGCAAGATGCTGATAATATTTGTTCTCGTCTATTGCCTGGATCTCCAAGGGGATTAAGTTGTTTGCACTGCACTCAGCCGGAGGCAAGGAATCAGGCAAGGGTATTGGTCAATACGTTATTGCAGTCCTGTGTAAAGAATGTAGCGATAAGTTTCTTAGTAGATGGAACTTTTGGATTTGACGAAGGTTTTTTAAAAGAACAGATCGATACTCTTAGCGCGAGTGGGCGTAAGTTGTTTATCTCGTTTTATTTGCTAAATGGGGCGACGCAGCGACAGTGGAAAGGTACGTCCATAAATGCTGTTGGCACGAAGACTCCTCCCGAAGAATTTCGCAAGCGCCTGTTTTCGGACACAAAACTGCAAAGCGATATTCAGCAATTAGTACTTAGACTTCTTCCAGTAATTCGCCATGCCAAGCACGCACATTCTGACGTCACGCTAATACTAGCGTTGGAAGATAACTTAACAGATAAGGCATTTGCGAAACTGAGCGAAATTGTTTCAGCCGTAGTTCCTACGACTCTAATGCTTCGCTTTGGCCGTAATGCTTGCGTTGGATGTTATCCGGGGAACCAGGGTGGCATAGAAGATGGCTATGTGGAGGAGGTTCATACCCTTTCTGCCGCAATGGCAAAGAGCGTAGCGGACGGGATTGTGAGCAACGACGGTTTGTATTATTCCTGGGATGAGGAGTCGGCAGCCGACTCGGCTGGTGGCACTTTGCCAACATTGCAGGATTTAGGCGCAGTGCGAGATGCTGCACAGAGTAAAAACAATGCGTTTTTGCTTTGGACTGGAGAGTTCCAGGGACGTTTTATTGTCGAGGAGCGAATTCCAATTCATCCCAGTAGGCGCAATTATGTCATGCCGGCGCCACGACAGATTAGTAGGATAATGGAGTTCTTGCGAGCTGGGAGATAGAAGCGCGAGAGGTGTAAGCTATGGGATTTTTGCCATTTACGAAGTTGTTTATAAGCTTTATTGCTCTAACAGTTATTTCAGTTTTTCTAAAATGGTCGGTAGATGTCTGTTTGCCAGATTATGATCACGGGCACATATTTCCGAAGGCGATTAGTCTCCCACAAGCGGTTTGTAGTCCCGTTATGAAGTGGGATCTTTGGGCGCGAGATATATTTAGGGCTCCAGAAATTGCCAGCAATTGGTATGTCAGGAATTCTAGTGTGCTGAAGAGCCCGGCCGAGAGGAATGAGGAGGCTGTTATTGATATAGCAAAGAATGTTCTAGGAGTTACGCTTTTGCTGGAAAAAATACCCAAGGATGGCGAAAGTATTCTAAAATTCCTTGCGGTGCTTGTTGGGCTAACCATTCTTTCAGCAATGATTTGGCGGCTGGTCGAAATATTAATTACCTACCCGCGGCAACTGCAGGAAGTACTTACTAGCGCCGAAAGGCAGCGAAGGCGGCTATAAAACTGAGAAGCACTAGCAGATTTCCCAGAAACGTTTTTGTCAGGTCGTATATTCGGCATTAATTTTTACGTAGTCGTAACTTAAATCACAACCCCAAGCTGTGTGTTCACCATCTCCCTCGCCTAAACAGACGTGTATGTCGATAAATTTGCTGTCCTTGATACTTGAAGACAGTCTGCCTAAATCAGCTGCGAGCTGTCGGCCACTATGGAAAAGGACTTCATCGTTTATTGCAATGGTTATGGCCGTGGGATCGATCGCTGTCTCTATGCCGGAAATGGGTTTACCGATAGCCATGACAATGCGTCCCCAGTTGGGATCCGCGCCAAAGATGGCAGTCTTAATGAGTGGAGAGTTGACGATGAATTTCGCAACTGCTCTCGCGTGAGCGTTGTTTAAAGCACTACTCACTCGAGCTTGAATTAATTTGGTGGCGCCCTCTGCCCGATACACTATCTTGTGCGATAAATTTAGGGCTAGGGTTAATAATGCCAACTTAAAATCGCTTAAAGTAGCTGAATCGGCAGGAATTTCTCCGGTAGAAAAGATGAGCACCGTATCGCTCGTGCTGGTATCTGTGTCAATGCTAATGCTGTTAAAACTTAGGTCTGCTACTTCTTGTAAAATTTCCTTCAGTTGTCGGGGCGATATGGCTATATTGGTAAAAAAATACGCAAGCATGGTTGCCATATTGGGTTCAATCATCCCGGCACCTTTCGCAAAGCCGCAAAGCAGCAATTCCCCAAGGCGAACTGAGGCTACCTTGGCACAGGTATCGGTTGTTAGAATTGCCTCGGCGATTTCTGGGATTAAGCCAGTTTTTAAGTTATTTTCCAAACTGCTCAATGCCAACTGCACTTTCGCCAGGGGCAATGTTCGGCCAATGACACCAGTGCAAGAAATTAAAACATCGCAAAATTTTATATCTGTCTCAGAGGCTACTTTCTCAATCACTGCTCGAGTGTCGGAGTCCGCAGTAGGTGTATAAAGATTCGCATTCTTGCTGATGACTACAAGTGCCTGCGCCTTGCCATCCGCGACGTGTTCTCGATCGATTACAACAGAAGGGCTGGCACAGCGGTTCCTCGTAAAGACGCCAGCTACGCAGGCAGGCTTGTGTAGTTTAATTACTCCGATGTCGAAGATATTTTCGTGCTTTATGCCGGCCTTAAGCGCGGCGCTGGAAATGCCAGATGGTTGATGCCTTAAGCTATCCTCCACCGTTACCACCGCGCCGGTAGCCTGTGTTCGAAAGGAATAAGCGATCTTTAAAGCGTCGGCAGTCTGTTCATGACTAATGTTGATTTGTTTTAAAAGAGATTCCATCCTAATCCATTTAGACCATTGCTGGAGTGCTGGCAACAGGTATGCGATTCTTGTAAAGCGTTTACTGAAAAGGCTCTAGTTTATAGTGGATGTCAATGCCTCTAGATCGCCGTTTATTAGCGGAATTTCGTCTGGAATATCTTGAGTGCTAATTATTTTGTTCATTCCATCGAGAGCTGCTGTCTTATATGCTTGGCTTAATGTGGGGTAGTTAAAGACCGCCTGACAAAGGTAATCGATAGTCCCTTGCAAAGACATGACAGTTTGGCCAATGTGGATAAGCTCCGTGGCGTTTTCGCCAATTATGTGAACGCCGAGAATTTGAAGAGTATTCCTGTGAAAGAGAATTTTTAGAACGCCACCGTTGTCGCCAATTATCTTTCCTCGGTCGACTTCTGAAAAGCGGGAGACTCCAAATTCGTAAGGGATCTTTTCGGCGCTTAACTGCGTCGTCGTTTTTCCTACCATTGCTATCTCTGGGATGGCAAATATGCCCGAGGGAATTGGAAGGCTGTCCCCACGATCTGTAAGTCCAAAAGCATGGCAAGCCGCTCGTCGTCCCTGTTCCATCGAAGTTGAGGCTAGTGCTGGGGCACCAATGATGTCTCCTACTGCGTAGATGTTCTCGACGGATGTTTGAAAGTGTTCGTTTACTTCAATATTGCCGCGTGCATTGCGCTTAATGTTTAGCTTCTCTAGGCCCAGTGCTTCGGTATTGGGAACGCGTCCGGCAGAAATTAAAACGATGTCGCTAACTACGCGTTTACCGCTTTCCAGGTAAGTCACGGTTCTTCCGTCTGGTGTTCTTAGGCATCTAGTTACTTTGTCACAGGTAATGATAGAGGCTTTTTGCTCTCGAAGCCTATACACTAGAGAGTCGATTAGCTCTTCTTCCACAAAGCTAAGAAGCCTGCTTTGGGCCTCTAAAATGGTCACCTTCACGCCGAGTGCCGCAAACATCGAGCCGTATTCACAGCCGATTACTCCGCCGCCAACTATGGTCATAGAGCGCGGAAGTTTGCTGATGTGTAGAAGTGTGTCGCTATCGAGGATTACTTCGTCGTCGTAATCAAAACCGTCGGGGCGGCGTGGTCGACTGCCAGTTGCGATTACGATTGTATGAGTGCTTAGGGAACGAGCCGTCTCTTCGCATGTAACGGTGACGTGGTGTTGAGCGCTAATTGAACCTATTCCTCTAATGATTTCAACCTTATTGCGCGATAGTTGTGAGCGGATATTTTGCTCAATATCCCTTTGGATATTAAAACAGCGATCGATTAGATCCTGCATTCCGATATTGTCCTTAACGCAATACGATTTTCCATAGTGAGCGCGCTCGCGATACCCGGAGAGGTGCAATATAGCCTCTCGAAACGATTTACTGGGTATGGTTCCATCGTAGAGACATATTCCGCCTATGTGGGGGTTTAGATCTACTAAGGCAACGCGCTTATTGAGTTTAACGGCTTGAATTGCCGCCTTTTGACCGCTGGGGCCGCTGCCGATAACAACTAAATCATAGTCGAATTTGCTGCTCATGGTAAGTAATATCGGTAGCTATGAATAAATTCTTCTTATGTAAATTAGAAACAAGTCTCTATTTAGATGGATCCGGGTTAGGTATGCATTTTTTTGCGAGTACAATGGCCATTTTTACACATAAAGACTTATTTTGCTCAGTCGCGCCCAATTTTGAGCGGCCTTATGAGCTCAAGCGGCTAATAGCGCGGTTTAGAGCCAATCCTAGCAAACCCTATTAATGCTCTAGGGATTTTAAACACTTGCGTTGCTCCTTTCAGCTGCTAGCGGGCAGATTCGGTCAATTTTGCTAAAGAGTTACGCTCGGTAGCCCGAAGCAGTATTAGTGGCCCTTTTTTTGCTTAAGTAACTCTGTTGGGCATTTCTCTGGGAGTAGGGCCTATCAGAGCCCGGTCTCCCCGAAGTATTTTGTTGAGTCGGTATAGCTTAAAGATAGCTTAGAGGCGTTTTTACTCGATGAAGTTTTCACACAATGGCGAAATAGCGCGCTGTTATAGGCAACTTAAGTCTCAAGGTGGAGTATCATTGCTCGAGATGCTATTTGGCATTAGCTTGTTTCTAATTGCCGTTAGCATCGGCATACCCAGTCTTGAGACTTGGCAGAGTTCTTTTCACAGGAATAATGCTCGGAATGAGCTGGAGTTTGTTTTAAATCGTGCTAGGGCGGAGGCCATCGCACAAGGTGCCAGGGTTATTGTTTCTTCGACGAATGCTGGAGAGACAATTTCAGTGGGCGTTGACCAAATACCTTACGACAATAGCGCCGTAGCGGACTATCCTCTGTTCAATTCGCCTTTGTCATTTCACATGACTATTAGCTTTTCCGGCGACATCATATTTAACTCTCGTG
>JADLFC010000034.1 GCA_020845775.1 Deltaproteobacteria bacterium | reverse complement strand
GTCAGCAATGCCTCCCATATACCTCCAGCGAGAATGGCAGGATTTATTTTCATGCCAGAGGCTTCGAGCTTTTGAAAAGCGGTTATCATTCCCAAAACCGTACCAAGTAAGCCAAGTAAAGGACTAAGATGAGCAATCGCAGCAAGTGCCCGCAAAAAAGTTTCGATATCTTGAACCGCCCTAGAACAAACGCGTTCGATTTTAGACTGAATATCCTTAGCCGATAGATTTGACTTTCTAAATTCGCTAATCGCAATAGCCATGACCTTTGCTATTGGCGAACGCTGTTGCTCCAAACGAGCCATCGCCATCCTAATGTCGTCTGCCTGAAGGGCATCTAATACTTCGTAAACGAAGTCGGATTTGCCAATTTCACGCCTGTAAAACTGAAATAACTTAAGTAATACAATAGCTACGGATACAATTGAGAACGCCAGCAACACAAACATTACCGGCCCCCCCTTGTAAAACAACTGAATTAGCGTCATGACATTCCTCTCAAATAGCCTTGTAATTGACAACCTAGCACCTCTTCTGGATACTGTTAGCAAATTTAGCAAGAATTATATACTAAGTATGGGAAAAAGGATTGAATTTTTTATCAGTGCAATTTTGCTGCTAATCGTATCCTCTACTGGCGTCTCGCTCGCTAGTGATGAAGCTAAAAAATTTGAGATAGTTTCTACGACTAGCATGATTGCGGATGTTGCTAGAAACATTGTCGGCGAGAAAGGTATGGTTAAAGCACTTATGGGAACAGGGATAGATCCACACCTATATAAGCCCACAAGGTCGGACATGTTAACGCTTATTAACGGCAATGTAATATTTTATAACGGCTTATTTCTCGAAGGGAAGATGCAATCGGCACTTGAACGCATGAAGGCGGCGCAAAAAAAAGTGTTTGCGGTAGGGGAATTAATTGACAAAGAATTACTTCACCAACCACCAGAGTTTGCGGGCCACTTCGATCCTCATATTTGGATGGATCCAAGTATTTGGATACGCGTCGTAGATGTCGTTGGCGAGGAGCTGTCCAACTTCGATCCTGATTCACGCGAATATTATGCGGCGAATGTTGAGGCATACAAATCTGAGATGCGAGCCCTAGACGAATACGCAAAGAGGGTTTTAGGGACTGTACCAACTAATGGGCGCATTATAATTACGGCTCACGATGCGTTTCACTATTTTGGCAAGCGTTATGGATTTAAAGTGCTAGGTATTCAGGGTATTAGTACTGAGTCGGAAGCAGGTGTGCGCGACATTGAGAAGATAATAGATTTGATTGTGACGCGAAAAATTAAGGCCGTATTTGTAGAGACTACGGTAGCTGATAGAAATGTGAGAGCCCTAGTAGAGGGCTCTCGTATGCGTGGACATGAAGTGCTCATTGGTGGAGCCTTGTTTTCTGATGCCATGGGGAAAAGCGGAACCTACGAGGGAACATATATTGGCATGATAGATAGCAATGTAACGACCATTGCACGTGCGCTCGGTGGGGATGCACCAGCACGAGGTATGCATGGTAAGCTAGAGCTCGTAGTAGGGCGATAAATATGTCGATTTTTGGAATAGCTAGTAAGAGGGAACGCATAGGAGATAAAGATATCGCTCGGCTTCCAGAGCATAGCGCATCTAGTCCACTTTCCGTGCATTCAATGACGGTTGCCTATAATCAAAGGCCAGTTCTTTGGGATGTAGAGTATGATGCTCCGAGCAATGCCCTGATTGCAGTTGTCGGTCCCAATGGCGCAGGGAAATCGACCTTTATAAAGGCCTGCTTGCAATTGGTGCCCAAAGTGTCTGGTGCAGTTTCGTTTTGGGGTGAGGACTATCGCAAGGTAAGAAAAAAGGTTGGCTATGTTCCACAGCGCGAGACGGTGGATTGGGATTTTCCGGTCTCGGTTTTGGACGTAGTCTGCATGGGTCGTTATGGACATATTGGCTGGTGTAAGCCAGTTACCCGCAAGCACAAGGAGATTGCATTACAGCATCTCGATTCTGTAGGCATGATAGATTTTGCAAATCGGCAAATTACTCAATTATCTGGCGGACAGCAGCAGAGGGTTTTTTTAGCACGTGCTCTTGCGCAAGAGGCTACGCTGTACTTTATGGATGAGCCGTTTGCTGGAGTAGATGCAACTACGGAAAAGGCGATTGTTGAGATATTGCGCAATCTTAGAGACAATAACTGCACTGTCATATGTGTTCACCACGATTTGCCGACCGTAAAGGATTACTTCGATCATGTGTTGCTTATGAACACTCATGTGATTGCAAATGGTCCAACCGCTGATGTCTTTACCCCGGAGAATTTACAAAAAACATATGGTGGAAGGTTGACTCTATTAGATGAAGCGGCACAAGCATTGTCGCTTGGCAGAAAGGAGCGCTAGTTCTGAATTCCCATGATGCAGTCAATTTCAGATGTGTCATTAGAAATGCCCTCGCTAGAAGTGGTATTAGAAGTGCTAACTTTACGAAGTGGAATAAATACTGCAATAGTTGTGTTGGGAACGTGCTGTTTAGGTATAGCTAGCGGTATTATTGGCACTTTTGCGCTTCTTAGAAAGCGTTCGATGATGGGCGATGCGCTGGCGCATGCAACATTACCCGGACTGGCGATAGCTTTTATCTTGTCGACTGTTTGGTTGGGAATGGAGGGGAAAAGTTTGCCCGTGCTTTTGGCAGGCGCTATCGTGAGCGCAATTGTCGCCGTTATAGTTGTTCAGTTGTTAGTAAAATATACTCGCTTGAAGGAAGACACTGCGATTGGAGCGGTGCTCAGTGTTTTTTTTGGTTGTGGCGTTGTTTTGATGAGTGCCATTCAGTATCTCGAGACTGGGAGCGAGGGGGGCTTGCATCACTTCATTTACGGACAAACTGCGGCTATGAGTATAAGCGATGCTTGCTTAATCGCTGTTGTAGCCGTTGTGATAGCGTTAATCACGGCATCTTTTCTTAAGGAGTTTAGATTGATTTGTTTTGATGCTGACTATGCTACGGTACAGGGATGGCCGGTGTCGTCTCTCGATTTGCTAATGATGGCGCTGGTGATGTTGGTTGTTGTCGTTGGGCTTAGTTCGGTTGGCATGTTGTTAGTTATTGCCTTGCTAATTATTCCAGCAAGCGCCGCGCGTTTTTGGACGGAGCGGCTAAACATGATGATAATAATAAGTGCGCTTATCGGTGGGCTAAGCTGTTACTTGGGAGCTTCTGCTTCTGCTCTTTTCCCCCGCATGCCAGCAGGGGCAATTATAGTCCTAACTAGCGGATGTTTTTTCGCGGTTAGTTTCGGTTTGGCTCCGAAGAGAGGGGTCTTGGCTAGTTTGGTTGGGCTAGTTCGAGAGCAAAAGCGCGTTTCTGAAGATCACTTATTGCGCAGAATGTTTGAGTTTTTGGAGAGCGAAGGTGTGGTGGTGGATGCGTACAAGCCCATTCCCCTTAAGCATCTAAGGATATATAGGAGTTCATCTTCGGTTCTTCGCTGGATTGTTCCAACAATGCTTTCATTGCGAGGATTGGTGATTTTTGATTGGAAGACCATTGCCTTTACGCCTAAAGGTTTGCAGATGGCAAAGAAGCTCACTATTAATCATAGGCTTTGGGAGGAGTATCTGATTAGCTATGCACACTTGTCGAGCGCAAGAGTAGACTGGTCAGCAGATATTGTCGAGCACATAATGTCAGACGAATTAGTTGCAAGGCTAAAAAATGCTTTAAGGCAAAAGGGTGTGCTCCTCGCGGATGCTGAAGATCTGACCAGCGTTCATCCCTTAAAGTGTCTGTCGTAAAACTAGCGTTTTCCGATTAAAGGTGGGCTAAGCCGTTTCCAAAAAGTAACTAAAAAATGAATCAGGATCTTTACACTTTAATTTCGCTAGATTTGCCAGGATTGCTTACTGCAATTTTTGCAGCGATGAGTTGTGGGTTGCTAGGGAATTTTTTGGTTTTGCGGAAAATGAGTTTGATGGGTGACTCCATTTCCCATTCTGTTTTGCCCGGCATTGTAATTGCCTTTCTCCTCACGGGTTCGAGAAGCTTTGTTGTGGTGTTTATAGGTGCAGCGGTAGCAGGGCTTGTAAGTGTAGTTTTGGTAGAGCTAATCCAAAAACTTGGTCGCCTGGAGTCTGGTGCAGCTATGGGGGTAGTGTTTACAGTTTTTTTTGCGTTGGGGGTGCTCCTAATTGAGCAGGCAGCGGCGCGTTCGGTGGATTTAGATGCAGAGTGTCTCTTGCATGGGCAGCTAGAGCGAATATTTTGGTTCCCTCCGCAGGATTGGCTTAAGCTGTTTAGCTGGGAAACGCTTAAAATTCTACCTTATGAGTTACTAGTTAGTAGCGCCATTTTTTTGCTCGTTGCAGTGTTTGTTTGCATTTTCTTTAAGGAGCTAAAGCTTAGTTCTTTTGATCCAAATTTATTCGATGCTTTGGGTTTTAAATCAAATTTGATGCACTATCTGTTGATGACGTTGGTTGCGGCATCGGTCGTTTCGTCTTTTGAGGTAGTAGGCTCCATATTGGTCATAGCCATGATTATTTGCCCGGCTGCCATAGCGCGCCTGTTGACCGATCGGCTAACGGTTCAAATATTTCTTAGCGTTTCAATTGCTGCAAGTAGCAGCATTATTGGCTATGTGCTCGCCGCCTTTTCGCCTTTTTGGGTTGGCTGGGAACATTCTCTCAATGCGGCTGGTATGATGGCAGTTACACTGGGAGCAATGTTAGGCATGGCAGTTGTTGGTGCGCCTACTTATGGCCTTTTTGCTAGTGGATTGCGTCGTTTTAGGATATCCGTTCAGGTAATTCGCGAGGACATGCTTGGAATTCTCTATCGCTTGGAAGAGTTGGAAACGGGTTCGTGCGGCAATGTGGGAACCAAAGAACTATTGAGTGCCTTTGGTGACGGATTAACGGCTCGATTGGCGCTTAGAAAAGCAATTGATGAAAAGCAGCTTCTTCGCCAAGGCGATGATGTGAGATTGAGCAATGCTGGCAGAGCTGATGCTAGAGTGTTGGTTAGGACCCATAGGTTATGGGAGTCATTCATGGTGGAGAAGATGGGCGTTCGTCCCGATCATGTGCATCAGACCGCTACGGAACTAGAGCACGTAACTTCCAAAGCCATGGCTAGAGAGCTTGCAAAGGATCAGACGCATAGTAGTCGAGACCCACATAATCGGCCCATACCAGAGGTGGATGACGAGTAAAGTTCTCGTTCGGCCTAGATCTATAGCAGTTAATAAAAGGATTTTTGTAACCGCTATAATTGCCTCAAATTAGAGGTTGTAGAGGTAACGCAGTAATATTATTTGACGATGGTATTTTTTAGGCCTAAATAGTATCTATATTGTTACTTTTTAGGCCTAAAAAATACCATGAGACGCTTTTTATGTGAAGATTTAAGGGAATGGAAGAATTCCTCCAGGCGAAAACCGCTTATTCTTCGGGGTGCTCGCCAGGTGGGAAAAACTTATCTCCTTAAAGAATTCTGCAAGTCCAATTTTAAGCAGGTTTATTACTGCAATTTTGAAGAGCAACCGCAGTTTGCCAAAGTTTTTCATGGTTCACTGTCTCCTAGTACTCTGTTGCAGGACATTGGATTGCTTCTCGGCAAAAAAATCGAAGTTAATAATGCTATTCTAGTTTTCGATGAAATTCAAAGCTGTCCTCAAGCACTTACGAGCCTAAAATATTTTAGTGAGAACTTGCCTGAACTCCCCGTATGTTCTGCGGGATCATTGTTGGGCCTTGAACTAAACCATGCCTCGTTTCCTGTGGGAAAAGTCGATTTTCTTGAGCTATATCCGCTTTCTTTTGGCGAGTTTCTTTGTGCCACCCGAAACGAGTTGCTACATGAGGCGCTGCTGTCATTTGTGCAGAATAACAATCTCTCGCAAATAGCACACGACAAGCTTTGGGAGCAATTTAAACGATATCTTATAGTTGGAGGTATGCCTGAAGCGGTAAAGTGTTATGCTGAGAAATTAGATTCTCCCGTAGATGCTTTTAGTGCGGCAAAAAAGGCACATGATAGTCTGCTTCTCTCCTATGAGGCTGATATAGCAAAACATTCGGGAGAAAATAATTCCATGCATATTCAGCGGCTTTTTCGCAATGTTCCCGAGCAACTCGCTAAGGATGTTGACGGCGCTGCTTCCAAATTTGTTTTCAAAGAAGCAATAGGCGGAATTCGCGGATATGAGCGATTAAGTGGAGTAATCGATTGGCTAGAAACTGCTGGCTTGATTATTCGAGTCCCAATTGTTCACAAGGCCGCTCTTCCTTTTAGCGCCTTTGCTAAGGAGAATAATTTTAAACTTTTCTTGTTCGATGTAGGTCTTTTGACATCGCTAAGCGGGCTTACGCCAAAAGTAGTCATGGACTATTCATTTGGATCTTATAAGGGATACTTGGCAGAAAATGCCGTAGCCTCACTTCTCCTCACTTCAAAACAGCACAGGCTCTACTCTTGGAAGGAAAAAAACTCCGAGCTAGAGTTTTTGCTTTCGGTTGATGGCGAAATTGTTCCTATCGAAGTTAAGTCTGGAAGGAATGTTCGTGCGCGCAGCTTGTCGGTATTCATGGGAAAATATGCTCCAAAATGCAGTGTCGTTCTTAGTTCAAAACCGCCAATTTCAAACAAACAACCCTCGCATCTCCCACTTTATTGCGCCGAATTCTTGGCAGAGATTTTAAAAAAAATGATTAACTGAGAAACGCGACAAGCCTTGCCGTGAAATTTTTTTTGAGCTTCAGGCTTTATAGCGGGCTTCACAGCCGAAGGTTACTCTAAGGCCCAATCGATAAATGAAAGTACTTCTATGCCGCTTGTATCTAGACTTTCCATTCTTAGCGGATCCAAGGATATTGGATCCTCGCTTATGAGAAGCAAGCGACGCGATTTGATTTCCTCCTTGGCCTTTAACAGAGCTCTAACTTCTCGCCCGACTGTATCATAACTGCTAGGCTGGGAGCATACTTGTATACTAATCTCAATATTATTTCCCTGCTTTACGACGAAATCGACTTCATATCCCTCAGCGGATTTCCAATAATAGACTTGATACCCTCGCCTTCGAAGCTCCAAGAAAACCAAATGTTCTAGGAGCGCACCACGGTCTTCTGAAAATTGGAAGCCACAGTGGCGAGCTAAGGCTGGATCTACTGAGTAAAATTTGGCCAAACTTCTCTGTTGCCTTCTAAGAGAGTAAGCATATTGCCTAATCTCAAAGGCAAGAAACGTCTCTTCAAAATAGTGAAAATAGTTTACAACTGTTTCGCGCTCTCTTATGCCTAAATCTTTAGCAACTTTGCTCTTGTTAGTGAGATTGGCATTTTGCGTCATAATGGTATTGCCCAGTTCGAGTAGTAGTTTTTCGTTTCTTACGTTTTTTCGCAAGGCAATATCATTTAAAATAATATCCCGAAAATATTGCGATAGTAGGGACAAGTCTTCTTCCAAATAGACTTTAGGAAAACCACCAAACTTTTTATACTTTTCCAGCAAGCGCCTGAGCGCGAGATTATGTTCGGTCGTCGCTTTGGATAGCGGTTCTAGCGCTTGCGTTTCAAATTGAACTATCTCCTTAAAAGAAAATGGCATTAAGTTAATAACGACATGTCGACCTGTAAGGTGAGTTGCTAGCTCGGAGCTAAGCATCTTTGCGTTAGAGCCTGTTACAAAAACCTTGTGATTCTCCAGTTGAGCAAAATGCACAGCCCATCTCTCCCAAGCTGAAATATTTTGAATTTCATCAAAACATATAAGAACTCCTTTAGGACGAGATGCTAGTAGTTCTTGCCATCCAAGATAAAGAGACTCAAAATCGCTACTTAGAAAACCCGCCAGACGCGGATCGTCAAAATTGCAATAAAGCACGGAGCGATCTTTTAAAGATTCACTGGCAACTAACTTGAGCAAAGAAGACTTGCCACATCGCCTAACACCAGTAACTACGCTAATCTCGTTGCTGCGTAGATGGTATTGCAAATCCACATCTCTCGGATGCAAATTTACCAAAGCCTTTCCTAGGATAAGCTGCTGATCTGCTATGATATTTTGAAGTGTGTTCTTTAGCATTTTATTATTTACCGGTTATTAACCCATAAATAATAGATCTATTTACCGGTTGTCAACCCATAAATACGCCACTTGCGCATTGAACCCTGAAAAGCTTTGGAAACAGTATTGGATGCGATCGTCTCTAATGTTTTGTGCCCGCCGTGGCCTCACATTAGAGATGAGAAAGTAAATAAAGGTGGCTCTTCGTGTTTTTGTGTGGGTAAAAAGCGCCGTAAATGGGAGTTGGAGGCGATAGTTGGAGCAGCAATCTTCCCGCCAGGGGCAAGTAGGCTATGCATTATGTTAGCGTTTATACCATTTACAAAAAGGATTTTTGTAAATGATATAAACAGCAAGTGCCTAAGCACTTGCGAACAAACAACAAATGCCGTTTCCGGATATTGCGCCTAAACCATGCGAGAGCGAAGAGAGTATGTCGACTGGGCTCTAACGCCGTGAATGCAAATATAAGTTCACGTCTAGCTTTCTAGCTAATTTAAGCATTGTGACGTCGCGCGTGTACAGCAAGATGTTAGCTGCTAGCGATTGCAAGACGATAAGATAATCGATTAAGCCGAAACTAAGCCCGCCCCGCCGAGCTAGCGGTAATAACTCTTCGGCTACTTTAAACAACTGCTCGTCCCCCTCCAAACGAATAAATCCGTCCAAAAATGACGCTAACTTCGCTCGTTCTATTTCCCTAACCCCTTGTAATAACTCTAGCCGAACGAGAGGAGAAAGGATTACTCTATCCTCTCTTACGAGCGTGCGTAAAGCTCCATTAAGAGGGGAAATCTCGCGAAGAAAATCGACAAATACGCAAGTATCGACCAACACTAAGCTTGGCATATATGAATTAACGACTCGTTCTTTTCCTAGATTTTGCCACGTCAAAGTTAAGATGTAAGTTGCCCTCCAGAGTGAGAAATAGCTGTCGCTTTTCCCTTCTGATTAGCTCCTTCAAGCCCTCGATTATTGCAGCAGTTTGATTAAGACCGGATAACTCCGAAGCCTCTTTTAAGATATCAGTGGGTATATTAGTGGCAATTTTGCGTTTATCTTTGCTCATATGGATTTCCTATCACCATTTTTCCATATGGTCAATAATGGGCTTTTAATTCAATTTTCGCTGAAGTATCCAAAAAACACAGAGGTT
>JADLFC010000033.1 GCA_020845775.1 Deltaproteobacteria bacterium | reverse complement strand
TATACCGTTTCCAAAAAGTAAGTTAAATATTTTACTTTTTGGAAACGGTATTTGTTGTTTATTGGCAAGTGCTTACGCACTTGCTGTTTATACCATTTACAAAAATCCTTTTTGTAAATGGTATAATGCGAACATAAGGAGCACCGCTAAATTCCACCACCCTTTGCCGATACGAGCGCCCGAATTGCATCAAACCAAGTTTGCAGCATTGCTGGAAATAGCCAACTTAAAATTGCACAAAAGGCTAGAATAACGCAGACCAAACACAATTCAATAACTCTATCCTGAAAGAAAAATACATTAGCCTCAAATGGCATGCGATAAATTGAGGAAGCAGCGCCAAGCCTAGGAGATTTGCTATCTACATCACCCTCGACGAGCCTCCTTACACCTCGATCAGCTTCCTCTTCACTATTTAGCTCCGGCTCCGCGCCAGGCTCCTCATAAAGTTCATCCCTAGCATCCTCATCTACTGAATAAACCGCAGAGCTCATATCGCCCGGCCCGCCATACTGATTATCACCTAACGATGAGGAATTCACGGTGGTTGGCAGTTCCGCTTCCTCGAGCATACTATCATGTAACGCCTCGTCAGCATCACCACTATCCTCTTGTGGCCCAACAGTAGACAGCATGTCGGCAGCTTCATCTATTAACGCGTCAATGCTATCAAGTTCTTCATCGCTTACCAGCTTGCCGCGCAGGCTTTTACTCTGAACCCCCTCCTCCCGCGCGCCGTTAGCGCTTTTTACATGGCCATTAGTTTTAGCCTCACAGTGAGTGATATCGATTAGGTGTTTGTCGTATAGAGCTAGCAGGGCCTCCTGAAGCTCAAACGTGCTAAGTAAAGTGAAATCGTAAATTTTTTGAATACACCTAACACTGTCCACGCTGTCCCATACTCGGCGCTCGTCGAGCGAACCATCGCCACATGAGGGGCTAAGCCGCTTAACGCCGATATCTACAGAATCCACTCCTCCGAACTTTTCTTTAAAGCGCTTTTCGCTTGCGTCCAACTCCATCATATCCAACAACAACTGCCCAGGCGATAGGGACATGCATAATTTTGGATCGGCCGTTACAATCTTTGATTTGAATTGGAAAAATCCGCTATCTGCGTCGCGCAGGGAATAGAGTATATCTTTTTCGACAGAGTGCTTAGCGCGCAAGAACTCGTCCTCAGTAACTAGTTCCGCATCTACTAGTTGCTCGTATAGAGACTGCATTTCTAGTCCCGCCTCGACTAGAGCATCCCTTTCTCTGGGCGATATTTTTTCCGCCGACATCAGCTTATCACACACCGCATCTACCAGTGGGCTCTCTGCAAACTTGGTTTCAATGATCTTGCCATTTTGAAAAGCAATCTCTATTTGATGAGACATGGCGGAAATTTCCAAAATGCCATGGCGCCTCTTTTGCGAGAGGGTTCTCAAAGCTTGAGTCAGACTATCCTGCGTTAGCACTCCCGAAAGCACGCTCTTACCTCATTTCGTTAGACAAAAACACATTTCACTATTGGCTGACATATTCAGTCTTTGCTCTAAGTAGCGACACCAAGGCTAAAAAGCCGACCATAATTAGACTAATTCCTAGCATGGCGTTTTTTACCAGCGACGGCACTGCCGAATCGCTAATAAATCGAACTGGTTGCCCCAATGCAAACAAAACTAGCGATACGACAAAAATTACTAGCAACATCCCCACACCTGGATGCGGGGAAGATAACACTGGCCCCATTGGCAAACAGCACCACATTTTCGACCTCTCTGATAGTGGATATAAAACGCGGTCGCTATGTCTCCTGCCCTTTCTGCAGTTTAGTAGCCCCAACAGAACTGTAGCGAATCCGCACAGTAACGCGATGTTTATCGATCCATTATTAAGCAGGGCTGCTGCGACGTCGTTTCGGATCTTGCGCTTAGCAGTAGACGGGATTCCCGAAATTGAGAACGGCACGGCAGTAAAGTAGCGAGCGTAGCTCATGTAAAGCGGTGCACTAATAGATACCGCCAGGGGAGTCTCATTGCGAGACGTCGAGAACAACTGCTCATAACGATTGACCCATTCGCTGTCCATGCTGAGCGCTTGAGTGTAGTATGTTCTATAGCCTACAGTATCTAGTAAACCGAGATGCGCCTGTGCGAGATTGTAGGTCAGTTCAATGGCGTTGATTCCGGATTCTTTTGCCTCTTCAAAGTATTTCTTTGCGTTTTCAAAGTCGCCTGCAAGGAATTTTGCAACGCCTAGGTTTATTAGCGCATTAGCGATAATATCTTGCAGACCTGCTTCGCTTCGCTCAATCTTAAGCACCTCATTAAAGTAAAACTCTGCTTGCGACAAATTTCCATCAGCTAAAGCTATTTGGCCCATGGCAAATATGACCAAACTATCGACTGGATTAGCTTTAATTTCCTGCGCCAAAAGTGCTGGCGCCTCTGAATCAAGGCTCTTTGAGTTGGAGTACTCAATTGCGGAGTTTACGGGAGACGCTAGCTGTGCCGAAAGAGTATCGATAATGGAGATGGATAGAGCCCAGGCGACGCAAAGCAAGCCAGCAAAAACGCCTAGTAGCTTACATCCTTTTACGTATCGGCTAAGCACTAGGCACCATACGACGAGCATGCCAAGTATGCCAAACGCCAATGGCCCCAACAACACCAAAGCAAACAACAGTGGACCAGCGATGCCGCGCAGGCGCAAGGGCGCAATGTTTGCCATTGTCGTCAGGATCAACTTACCGTTACATATAAACTGTATAACTGCTAGAGCAATGAGCGATAACGTGCTCGCTACCAGCACGACTATAAGCATACTACCTACTATGGCGAGTACAAAACCAGGCGATAAATGCATAACTGAAATGGCCGTTCCTAGGTTTTTGAGAGACTCCCAATATCCAATTGCGTCACTAAGCATTGCGGCCGAATACCATACTCTGGCACTATGGGGCGATAACTCTGTCGCACGGCGCAGCAAGAACGCTGCCTCTTCGTTCTTAGACCGCGAGGCAAAATTTTTAGCGTACTCTATTAGTCGCAGAGAGTATGATGGCAAGTTAAAATAACCAAAGGAACTCGCCCGCATCGTTAGCCTATCTAACGCATCAGCGCCGTGCGCAAATTCTCCTGCATGAAAAAATTCTATAGCCTGGTTATATAGACCTTCGAGTTCATCAGTTCGCGACACCACAATTCCAGCCGGTGGTGTTTGGACGCTCGCCTCCGACTCCGCATGGGCAACTCTAGGGAAAACAATGCCGAGAAAAACCAAAACTTGAAAAATCCGCAATAAGTGTCGCACAATATAACCTAATCAGAACCTAAGTAGTAATATTTGGCTAACAATAGTCAGATTATTACATCGTCACTAATACCTGAAACTTTTAGCTATTACGTCAAAGCAAAATACATGACAAAAAACTAGGCTTAGAACTTCAAGGATTTAGCAAGATAACTCTCGCATGAAAAAACTAGGAATTCGTGTATTAGGCAGGTATCTTGGCTCATCTGGAAGTGGGATCAATGGCGTCCTGGATCGGACTCGCTGAGATGGCCGTTTAAAATTATTAAACTAACTTGAGAGCTTATACGATAATTAATGATATGTTGTCGCCTCCTTGCGCCTGGCCGGTTGACCTATATGACAAATTGTTGTCATCATCTCGCCGGCGTTAAGTGAAATGGTGTAATATATAGACAGCTGGTCAAAGGAAAATTGTCTTCACGAGCGATATAGAGGGTTTCGTTTTGGCCAGATTTGGCAGTAATTACTGAAGTATCAAGGGTTTTATTTTTTTGGATTTACCTAAGAGCAAGAGCACCTCGGCTTCCTTTGAGCCGGGTTATATTATAGCAGATTCGTATCAGGTAGTTAGGCCCGTTTACAGTTCGTCTACGGGACAGATATACTTATGCCACCGCCTTGAAAATAAAGATGCTCTTGTCCTAATGAAGGTTCTTGAGACGCAAAACCTCGATGCGGATCTTGCGCGGCATTTTAGGACTGAGATAGCGGGCCTCTATTCTGTAGACCATCCCAACGTCGTCCAGTCCTACGAATATATAAATAAAAACGGCTTGCTCGCATACACTATGGAGTATGTGCCAGGGGGGAATCTAGCTACGGTGATTAATCCCCGCCGTCCTTTGGAGCTCGATTTAATAGTTAGCATATTGCGTCAGCTATGCGCTGGATTAGCTGCGATACATCAGGTGGGCATTATTCACCGCGACTTAAAGCCAGAAAACATATTGCTCGACGAAAACATGCATGTAAAGATCGCAAACTTTAGCATTTCGAGAGAAGTTACACCGTCTGGCAAAAGCGGTTGCATTGTGGGCACTATAGAGTATTTGAGTCCTGAGTATTTACAGGATGGCATTGTTGCTCAGTCTTGCGACATTTATGCTTTTGGGGTCATTGCTTACGAGTTAATCACCTCTAGTCTTCCTTTTGAGGGAAGCTCGCCTTTTGAAACGATGAAGCTTAAGACCTCTCATGTGCCCAAATCTCCACATGAGATTCGAAGCTCTTGCCCTATTGAGTTAAGCAATCTAGTCATGAAGGCTCTTGCGAGACACCCAGCCGAGCGCTATCAAAGTGCTAAGGAAATTCTGGCCGATTTGGGACGCATCGCTGTAACTAAAGAAAAGCCCAATACTGAGACCGCTCCGAACGAAGCGACGATCGCGTCAGCTTCATCGATCATAAGGACGTCATCGCCTAACAAGCCCGCATTTTCGGCAACTGAGGAGGCCTCTGAGGACGCTACCTCAGCTTCCCATCCCGCTATTGAACCTAATACTTCGCGCAAGCCTTCTTTTACTAAATCATCCTCCAGTTCTCTCTTGCGCGTGTTAGGTTCTAAAATTACGCCCGATCAGGTCGCCGAGCATTACGTAAAAGCAAATATCACTTCATCTCGTCACCAAGATGGACTGCGCCGAGCAGGCATTCTAATAATAGTAGCCTTTGTTATAGCATGTGGCGTTTTCGTGGCCGGCCGCCTCTATGCAAATGCGAAAGTCCCTTCTATTACGACTTCCTCAGCAACGATGCAAACAAAGACGACGGCAGGCAAAGCCACAAAAAAACCTCAGTCGATTTAAGTCGCCAACAAGACTGCTTTTTTTTCATGCGCTGCAATACTAGATCTGCATTTTGCAAAGGCTATACCGTTTCCAAAAAGTAAGTTAAATATTTTACTTTTTGGAAACGGTATTTGTTGTTTATTCGCAAGTGCTTACGCACTTGCTGTTTATACCATTTACAAAAATCCTTTTTGCAAATGGTATAAGTGTTTGCGTTCGTTACACATTCACAGTGGCCCCATTGAACGCTCTTTCCTTTGCCATAACGCTTAACTCTCAAGTCGCCCTTTCTAAAGGCCGATAAACAATTAAATGTGAAACTTTCTCTAGCAGTTTTACTCTCATGGAATGAGGAGCAAGCGATTATGGGCAGGCCGTTTTACCCTCACGAAATTGACGATCCGGATCTCGACTGGCTAGTCAGCAATTTTCTCTACGAACGGCCCGACTTTTTGCCCGTAGAATACGGCTTGCTTCCACTAGTTCTCATTCCACTACCAGAAAACCACCCCCATAAGCATCTACTAGAGCAAAAAGACAGCGAAACATTGGATCACGAGTAACTGCTAAAGCTACCCTCATAAATATAAGCATAGTCTTGCAATTGCACAGGCGGCTATAGTAATAACTCATACTAACAGTTTAAATTTTTGCTAAAACTTCATACAGCAATTCAAAGCCGCTCTTTAAAAAGCTTCAAATAGGAGGATGACTGAACGTGCTGCTGTTGATTTGCACATTTAAATGATCTCGCACGTGGGGGGAGAGGAAGGAATAACGTTTTATGAATAATAATACCCAACTAGGGCATGAGGTAAACACCGTCATAACCTTACTAGAAAGGACCGTCGATCAGATGGGCTTGTCCCCAGCTGAAAAAATGAATGTTAACGAAACCCTAAGGACGTACAAACATTTTTATGTTCTGGCGTCCCAGAAGAGGCAATAAGAAATAAACATAGGTTAAAAACTCCGGGTGACTCCCCCCACCCACACTCAAGAACGCCTAACCTTCCAGCGTGCGCCGCGCCCTTGGCCGCTTAGCTCAAGCAGTCCCGAGTTCTTAAGCTCTGCGAAAACTTTCTTAATCAGTTGTGGGCTCGACGTTTCTACTTGGCTTTTTATATCTGCCAGCGAAAAAGTATCCCGCTGACTTAAAATGACTTGTTTAAGTAGCTCGCTTTTCCCACGGGATTGTCCCTCCCTAACTTTTACGCGTTCTGCTAACTCGCCATAAGCATCTCTTACTACGCCCAAAAAATAATTCCAAAAGTAGGAAACCTCGTGATTCCCTTCGTGCCAGTTTTTGGAGCTATCCTTTAAAGCCTGGTAATATCCTTCCTTTGTAACCTCGATAATTCGCTCTAGACTAACAAAGCTACCGACGAGATAGTTGTGCTGGCAGAGAAGAAGCAATGTAAGTAGTCGCGACACTCGACCATTGCCATCGCGAAAGGGATGAATGCACAGAAAGTCGAGCACAAAGGATGCGACAGCGAGCAAGTCCGGCAATAGCTGCTGCTCGGTGACATGTCGATACCCCAAGCAGAGCTGCTGCATGGCTTCTGGCGTATTTTCCGGAGATACGGGAACAAAGCGCACAACCCGCGTTCCATTTGGCAAGAGTTCGATGATCTCGTTATTCCTTTTTTTCCAGTCCCCAGCATCGCCAGAAAAGCCTGATTGGGACAGGTAATGCAGATGGCAGATTGTATCTGCATCTATGGAAATTGACGAATGCTTAGCGTGAATCCAGTCCAAAGCACGACGATACCCAAACACCTCTTCTTCCGAACGATCGCGTGGCGCAGTCCTTTCCGCCAGAAGTGGCATTAGCCGTTCTTTGTCGACCGTAACACCCTCGATGCGGTTAGATGATTCTGCAGACTGAATAATGGCAAGTTCGCGAAGCGCTTGGAGTGTTTCCGCTTTAGTTTGAAGCCAAAGATCCTGCTTCCCTCGCGCCTCCATGCAGGTTCCTAACAGCCAAGAAGTGCCCACCGGAATCTCTAAGCCAGACAAGAATTTAGCTTGGAATGAGTTCATACAACCCGATAGTAGCTAATTAGTAGCCCATTATCAACTACGAATAGCCATTTCATGTAAATGATTTAGAAAATATGTGTCTTCCGTTCGCCAATGCTCACGACCCACCGAACTTCGTCAAAACTATCATCTCCATCATCCCCAACAAAAATCGCCGTCGCTTAACAACTTGAAAACCAGTCTGCTCTAGCAATTTTCCCAGCGCCCGCGTATCGAGATATGCTGGAAGACTGTCTGAAATGTATCCGTGAATTTGGGGATCTCCGTGGAGGATAATTCCCCATAAACTCCCCCAAAACCTTAAGAGCCAATACTGCATTACTTGCAAACATCGATTGACTGGCTTAGCGAAGTCTAGAAAGGCTGCCGTGCCGCCGGGCTTTAGTATGTTGTGAATTTGGCGAAGTGTTTCAGCCAAATCCGGAGCATTGCGAATGGCATAACTTGCCGTAATAATGTCAGCAGTCCCCTTTTTAACTTTTAGGTCGCCAATATCTTGTTGCTCGAATTTAACGTTCTTAAAACTATTGCGCTTGTTTGCAACTTCTAGCATGCGCGGAGTAATGTCTAGGCCTAAAATCTGCCCCTGTGGATATTTCTTAGCCAAGAGAAATGCAATGTCGCCAGTTCCGCACGCTAGGTCTATGCATATAGGCTCTGCAAGTAACGGCAAAGCACTCACTAAAGTGCGTTTCCAATAAGAGTCTAGCCCCAAAGATAAAAGCTTTGTGCCAATGTCATAGCGCGACGCAGCCTCGCTAAAATGCCGCTCGTTATATAACCTCTTTCCCTCAGGAGTCCCCAGCTCATGCTTAACACCCCTCCTACTAGCCATTTAACGCTCTCTCCTAGCCGTAAGCATTCCACATGCCACCGTTAGCCCTGGCCCGAACGCTAAAGCACATACCTCCTCTCGCTCAGAATCGCTCTGCCTTTCTAGAATCTCCTTAAGCACAAACAGTATGGTAGCACTACTCATATTGCCATATTGGCGCAAAACTTCCCGGGAAGCGGCAATCTGTGAGGACACGAGCCCTAAACTCTCCTCTACCTTGTCGAGAATGGACTTCCCGCCTGGATGCACAGCCCAAGTATCAACTGATTCTACTCCATGCCAATCTACTCCTAGCGCACTCGCTATAACTGGTCGAATGTTTGCGCCAATGATGCGCGGAACGTATTTCGATAGGAGAATTGAGAAACCATTATCGCCGATGCGCCACGCCATCTCTCCTTCGCTATTTGGTACGAGCACATTTGCAATAGCACCGAGCTCAAAAAAAGCAGGCGAGACCGGAGGCACGGCACTTATTATTGCTGCCGCAGCTCCATCGGCAAAAACCGCATTAGCAACCAACACATCCATCTCACTAGAAATTTGCAGATGCAGCGAACAGAGCTCCACGCATACGACGAGCACTCTTGCACTGCTATCCGCGGCACAAAATTGTGCGGCCATGCTCATAGCCGGGAACGCGCCATAACAACCCATGAAGCCTAAGTGATAGCGCCACACAGTGCCTCGCAAATTTAGCGCCCGCATAATTGCAATATCTAGACCTGGATTATAAAAACCCGTACAGGACACAGTAATTAAATGCGTAATATCTGCGCTCTCTATTCCACGGCATCCATCCACTGCCGCTCTTGCCACATCGACTGCCAATGGTTCCGCCTCGCGAATAAAAATGTCGTTTCTAGCACCTGTAGACGGCTCCGAGGGAAGGCCGTTATCCCATTTGGGGAAAAAACTCGTATCGCCAATTGCGTTAAAATTAGGAACTACGCTGTATCGCTTTAGAATCCCAGATTCCTTATAAATGGCTCCAATGTATCGATGCGCCTTTGTATCGCGAGTAAAACGCATCATAGCTTCCTCGGCCTCTGCTTGAGAATAGCAATGTTTTGGAACTAATGTTTCAATTGTGTGGATAAAAGCCATTTGGCAATATTCCGCTAGCGCATTATAAGTCGAGCTGAAAAGTTATCTCAACATCCCGCTTAACGCGCGCAATTATAATGGAGGGATCCTCCACGCCAAAAGCACTCCAATCAATGCCAAACTTCCCACTAACGCGGTATTTGCCGTTAACTTTGCTTAAAGAGCCCAGAATAAGCATCTCTTGCTCTACATCTCTAATACTAAGCTTACCCTTCAATGTTAAATCGCACTGCTTTTGATTTTCTAAAACCTCTAACGGACATAAACCATCCACGGAGCTTAAACTAAACTTAATCTGCGGATATGTAGAAGCGGCCATTACATTACGCATCTTCTTGTCGCGAGGCCCATTGTCGGTATCGAGTTTCTCAACCGGAATCACTACTTCTCCCCTAACCGAGGAATAATTCCCCAAATCTTCTAACCATACCTTGCCATTAACTGCCTCAGCTACTCCATGAACTTTATGCCAGGTCGTATCCACCTCAAATGTAATATTGGTGTTCTTAGCGCTTAAATCCTGTGGTAAGTTCCAAAAAGTCTCATCGCCAAAACTATTTGCTGGCCAGCAAAAAACCACAAATAAGCCAATTAACAACCTTCTAACGCGCTCTAACATTCACGTCCCCTCTCTTTCTTCTCTCTCAGTTACTTTTTACATAATTCCACATACTGCCAGTCTCTAAATCCTTATCAATAGCCTCATGCAGCGCCAAACAATCGCTTTTGTACGACGAATCTATCTTTACAGCTCTACCAGCAACGTCGTGACAATACCTGCAATGCTCGCAATCGACATCTCTACATCCGACTTTTAAGAATCTATCGATAAAACCATCTAAACTGCGATTATCTATGTATACCGGCGCATCCCCTTTTATTGCCGTGAGCATTCCCTTTCGCTCACTTAACTTGCGAATAGAATTTAGCTTGAACACGTTTACCTTAAAAGGCCGCAACAGAAATTTTAGCCGCCACAGCAAGGCTTTCTTACTAGCGCCACCACCTCTAAAAACCTCTTCATCCTTCCCACTGCTCGCACCGGCTGCACCGGTGGTAGCGCCATTTTTCTGCTGATGCCCATAGGGTTGAATTAAATCGATTAAATTTCCTTCGTACTTCCTCTCGCTATAGGCCTTTACTCGATTGACCATAACCGCAGTAGGCAAATTCCTCTCTACTAACTTGAATCGCTTAAATCCTATTTCCTCGTAACAATGAATGTCTTCTGGCCTTATCCAATCCGAGCGAATGTAATTGACGGGATCTTTTAGCTTAAGCTTGGAGCACTCGAGTAAGCAGTGATCGATTACAAACCCCTTGTTTACGTGCTTTGATTGAGAGCTATGGGCCAGAAGAGTCATATGCGTGGGCGAAAGAGAACAAGACTGCAAGCAATTATTATTTGCCAATAGCTCGAGCTCACAGCTAACGCTTTTTCGAAGCTGCTTAAGCGTCTTAAACTCCCTGTTTACGGTTAGAGAATCCAGACAAATTACATCTGCTCCCAAATCCTCCCAATACTTTGCCTTGCGGGGATGGTCGACATTTGCAAAGACCGACACCCTGACATTAAGCTGCGGATAATTCTTCTTAACAATCCTTAATAGCAATGGATTGCTAAGGGTCACCGCGCTAACCTCTATTGACGAAACCCAATCTAATAATTCCCTAATAGCCTTTTGGCCACGCCGAGTCGTTTCTATGTTGTCCAAGCAAGCAGCATTTAGGAGATAATTAAAGCCGATGCCATTCTGCTTCGCTAAAGCAACATGCCTAGCTAGCTTCTTTCTGTCAGTCGGAGCTAGCATATAACTCGAGCGCCCACCGCCGACTATATCCGACGTGAGCTTGCCATAAACTTCCACAACGGGATAATCTTTAAGCCTTAGAATAAGCTCATCGTCAAAATTTGAAGCTACAGAAAGTTCCATTTGTTTTATTATGCGCCCCTCACAAAGGTTCAGCCAGGGCTGCCAATCCACATCTTTAAAAAAAAGATAATTTTTTTCCGAAAACACCACACATTAGTCAGCTTTCGCTGGCATAGGCCACTTGCTGGGAATTATCAAAACTGGACAGAGCCTCGACATCAACTAGATGCATAATTGGCTTATAAAGCTCATAAAGTGCTTGCCTAAAATTGGCAAAGCCAAATCGCGTTTCTACTAGTTCCTTACTTTTTTGTATCAGCTGTTTTCTGCGAGCAAACGCTATCGCAGATGAGTCCAGAGACTGCGTTAGTGCTTCGCAAAAACTCTCCTCATCGAGGTCGAAGAGATAGGAACATTCGTCGGAAAGAACTTGCGTATGCGACAATATCCTAGACGCCAGTATTGGCTTTTCAGCAGCCATATAGCTGTAAATTTTTAGCGGCGTATTACTTCCGCTAAGTCGAGGCGAAACCAATATATCGGCAACTTGCAAATAGTGCGGTACCTCACTAGATGGCTTAAACCCAAGAAAGCGAACATCGTCGGCCACTCCTAGTTTTTGCGCTAGAGCCATATACGACAATAAAGTCCTTTCCTCTTCTGTGCCTCCACCGACAATGGCTAATACAACCCGTTTTTTTTGTTTATCACAAGCGGTTTCCGACTGACGCGAGCAATAATTGGCAAAGGCCCTGATCAAGAATTCAATGCCCTGATAAGAAGCGAGATTTCCGGTATAGAGCATGAGTTTCGCGTCATCTAGATTTAGTTCTCTACGTATCCTACTTTCCAGATAGCTCGTGTGAGGAACCTCGGAACTAAATGGCAAATCCGTTGCAGTATAGGCGGGAACTTTAGGCGCTATAGAACGAGAGCGCTCGGTCATTGCATCTGCTACCGTTACTACCCCAGAAGAATTGCGAATGCACCAAGCTTCAATCTTATCAAAGCGCTGCACTATTGGCGGCGAACCATAAAACCTCGATTTTTCAAGCTGCTCTCGCATAGCCGAATGCATATCCATGAAATACGGGATCTCGTGTTTCCTTGCCAAAGTAGCGGCAATAATCGCGGCCTCTTCAATGCCATGAATTGCCACGTACGCATTCTTTCTCGGCAGCGACATAGCCCTAAAAAATAATGCCAAGTCGAGCGCACACTTGCGAAAAGACGGCCCAATCGGAACTTTTTTTACTAATGGGATTTTAAAGCCGCGATAAATGCGAACTCCGTTGATACAGACGTCACTGCCTAAGGGGTAGCTAAGTAAATCTACTTCAAAACCAAACGATGTAATTACCTCAACGGTATTTTTAACCCGCAAAGGACTCCCCCTATCAGCCATAAACGGCTGAGGAGAAATAAACAAAATTCTAGGCGCACTGCGAAGAACGTCTCTCATACTTTAACCACAAGCCACTCCTTTCTGCGCACTTTCCTGAAACGACTCCCAGAAACTTGCAAACTCGCGCTCATGTTCTAACGCACTCACCAATACCGCTGCACGGCGGGCATGGTTCTTTAGAACCGGAATTACGGCGTTAAGGCATTTTCTTATCTCGCTTCTAGCCCTCCAGCCCTCGACTACGTGGCTTACTAGAGCTGATTCGCTAAACTGCGAAAAGGGAAGCATATGTTCGCTAAGTTTTAGCGTATCGAAATAGTATTTGCATTTTGGCTGATAAGCTAGCCCCAGCGTAGGCGTTAATTCTGAGGTTGCAAGAATCATTGCGTGGAGGCGCATTGCAAACAACAAAGACACTTGGCCAAGCACCCCTTTTACGTCGTAATGGCTATAGTCGGCGTTATTTATTTCGCAAACCGGCTTAGATGAATTTACTCCCTCCATTACTGCCTTAGTAATATCTCGGTCGTGATGCTGAGTAGTGACAAATAGCATTTGCACGTCGAGTTCCTTAGCGATTTTGCTAAGTGCATTTTGATACGTCTCGACAAATTTCTTAGCGCCCATAGAGGGTCTCTTCGGACGTGCCCAAGTATCGATATACCTGTTTACATTTACCGCCAAAATCTCCTTCTCCGGGTCTAATCCCAAATTGCGAATTATCTTTTGGCATCTTTCCTTAGGTGAAGATTTTACGGTAAGGGCAGCATCGGCGGTTAACAGCATGCGTTCGCGGGAAACTCCAACATCGAGAAGTGTCTCTAGAGAACCCTGGTCTCTTACCGTTATAAAACTAGCCATATCAGCTAATTCTCTTACCATCCGTTTCCCCGCACTACAGTCAAAAGGCCCGACGCCGACATTATAAAAAGCCATTTTTGCCCCTCGCTTGAGGGCTTGCGGTAAAAGTACTCTTAACGTCGACATGTAGTTAAAAAGCGGATTATACAAGGAGCGATCGAATAAAATATTATCAAAAATTAAGGAAAGTTCGCACCTCCTAAGTGAACGCAAAGTGGGAATGCCTAACATATTTAATGACCCGCACCACGGAAGCATTGACACGGCAGTAACGTCATTCTGATAGTTAGCACTGATAAAAGCTGGACGGCTCGTAGGAATCTCGTAGTGAAGGCGCCGCTTGCAAGCTGCATCGACCTCATCCATAATTCCCGATAACAGCGCAGCATCTCCAGCATTTCTGCCAGAAGACGACCCCAATAAACTAATAGAGTTTATCATTTCCCCTTAACCTCTCTTCTCCGTCTTTCATTTGAGCACTTACTTGTTCATTTTGCGACTGACACCCTTTTCGTACATCTGCCAGTGTAGTTTTCGATCTCAACAGACCTTGTGCTACGTACCAACGAGCAGTAGCGCGCAAACCTTCTTCGTTAGAAAACTTCGGCGTAAACTGTAAAACATTCTGCATTTTCTTCGTAGAAAAGGAGCGATCCTTAGTGTAAAAGGCGACGCGGCGACGATATATAGGCGGCTCTATGCCAAAAGGCTTACACAAGGCTTCACAAATATCTGCAAGGACGAAAAATGGGCCAACTGGAATCCTCAGAACGCGAGGATGGGAACCTATTTCACTTGCCACAACTTGCACGATGTCTTCGAGTGGAATAGATTGCTCGTTACCTACGATTATTGCTTCTCCTAGCGCCTTTTCGTTCAAAGCTGCTAGCAGTATCGCATCAGTCAAATCGTCTACATGAATGAGATGATATAGACACTTTCCCTTCCCGAGAATTGGGAAATAAGGCCAGGCCGCCATTTTAAAAACTTTTAACAATCTCTTATCACCTGGACCAAAGATTCCCGTTGGCCGAATGATAGTAAATGGCAAAGAATTTTTTTCTGCAAAACCCCTTAACCAAACCTCCGCCTCAAGCTTTGTGCGTTGATATTCATCCCCTGGCGCATAGGGCGAACTCTCGTCGCCCGGCGGATTCTCAATATGCCCATGTACGCCCATAGTTGAGACATGAACAAAACGCCTAAATGACTCTTGTTTAACAGCCTCCTCGGCCAGCAGTTTTGTGCTTAGAACGTGAACGCGCGAATATTCTTCTTGAGCAATTTTTGCTTCGCGAAAGGCGGCTGCTACATGAAAGACATAATTTACCTCTGACATAGCCTCTTTAATGAGAGCTTCGTCATAAACATTCCCGCGATACCACTTAATGGGAAGCTCTGCCAAAGAATCCAACTTAGAACTCTCGCGCGCAATTGCGTTAACGCTTAAACCCATTGCACAAAGTTTTTCTGCAAGCACATGGCCTGTAAAACCAGTTGCACCAGTTATCAGCACCTTGCTACCGACGGGGATAGACGAAGCAATCAGATTCATAATAATAATCAACCCTAAGCAATTGCAGGAATTGAGCAGTTGTGCCACGTAGAAAAATTTTTTGGTTTTTTCTGATTAGCACAGCTCGCTTCGCCGATAGGCGAAACGGAAAAGCCAAGAGTATTGTTTATGCGGCGTATGAATACAATACAAATGTTAGCTATTTTTAAAAAATACTATAAGGATGATAGTGGATTTTATGCCAATATTCAAGTGAGTAAAACCATGGAGCATAGGAAAAATTAATAATGTCGGCTATTTGCGACTGTCACGTTCACTTTTACCCCACGTACGACATTTCTCTGGCTTTAGAAATGGCCTGGACTAAGTTGGAAACTGCCAGGGTATCGGCGGAGCTTCCTTCGAAAACGACTAAAATTTTATGCTTAACAGAAAGACATGACTGTTTTTTCTTCGATGAGCTAATAAACAAATTGCCCGAGGGCGATTCCCCCTCTACGTATAAAATAAGGCCTACCAAAGAGAACTGTTCGCTTAGATTAGAACTCATGAGCAAGGAACGCCATGGGAGCGAGCGAAGGGAATTAATAATAGTTGCGGGAAGGCAAATTGTTACTAGCGAGCGAATAGAGGTATTGGCCCTCGCCTCTAACTTGCGTTTAGCAGATGGCCTTTCTTTTAGCGAAGTATATCAGCAGGTTCAGCAAGCTAACGGCATTTGCGCTATCAACTGGGCTCCTGGAAAATGGTTTTTTAGACGAGGTGAAATAATTCGGTCGCTCATTGCTTCAAAGGATTTTCCTAAACTTTTTCTAGGGGATACAACTTTGCGCCCAACAATATGGCCTAAACCTAATCTCATGCGCCGGGGCGAATCGTTGGGGCGAAAAATACTTTCCGGCTCGGATCCATTACCGCCTAGAGGAGAGGAAGACTACATAGGTAGTTATGGCATCGTAGTTCCTGAAATTATTTCGGCTGAATATCCAGCTAAAAGTTTGCGCGACTTTCTACTCAGTTCAACGGGGCCGTTCACTACATTTGGGAAAAGGGGAAGTTCAGTCGAAGTTTTTTGGCGCATTTTTAAGCACGAGTACCTTGCCTTCAAAAACAAGCACTAAACCATGCGGCAAATAAGAATATTTCCAATGCATAATAGTTTAAGTTGTATTAAGCTAACCAAACTTTTGTGCGTACGCCTATTGTTGCTTGAAGCTAGAGGTGGCTTGGCTGGTGCGTATTGTATACTAATTAGAACAACAACTGCAGTAACTCTTATGGCATGAACGATGAAATACAATAAAACTCTTAGCTTAATTTTTTTCCTGTCTGCGCTTTCCTTGCTTCAGCCTGCGCAAAGTGGCGCAGCCGTTCCAGGCGACTACGATGCTGATAGCAAGACCGACATCGTCGTTGCTAGGTCTATTAACGGCTATTGGCACTGGTTTATTCGCTACGCGACTGGAGCAGAAAGTCAACCGTTGCTTTTCGGTCTGTCGAATGGCGTAAGCAACGACACTTTACTAGCTGGCGACTATAACGCCGATGGAAGTTTTGAGCCGACAGTAGTTCGGACCGAAACAAATGGTTTGCTGAACTGGTATTCAAGACTTTTAGACGGCAGTGCCTCTGTCACCCAGTGGGGGCTTGCTAACGACACGCCTCTGGGAGCTAAATTCGGCATTTCTGGTGGAACTGACCGGGTTGTAGTTCGCAATTTAAACGGTCTTCTCTACTGGTATATTTACGGGCGAGGCAATGACGGACTGCAGTGGGGCATTGCGGGAGACTCTATTTTTGCAGCCGATTTTACGAGCGACGGAGTAGACGAGCTAGTGGTAGCACGAAAGGAGGGAAATTATTTTACCTGGTACATACGAGATCTTAGCGGTGGGTTCTCAAAAGTTGTTTCCTGGGGCTTTTCATCAGATACTCCACTTCCGCCTACAGATTTTAGCGGAGATGGGAAGGCGGACATTATCGTATCCAGAAAAGATCCACATTTTCTAAATCACTATATCAATTATACTGACTTAGGTATTAGTCACAGTTTATTGTTAGGTTTAGCAACTGATACGCCATATACGGGATTTTTTACCCAAGCGCAGCACGCGGAAATTGCCGTTGCTAGAGAGCTTCCGGGAAGCCTAAATATGCATTTCGTTCGCTTTGCGCTCCAAGATTACCTCGCGTTAATTTCCTTTGGCTTAACAGGCGACACTTTAGTGCGACCGGATGGGCGAGGAATGTTGCTCGCAGATCAGAAGGCTAACGACAGCGATGGCAACAATACTGACAATAATGGAGGAGGCGGCAGTAGTAGTGGCAAGCTGGGCAGTGTTTGCAAACAGATTGTTCCTGTAAAACAAGGATTCCTCTGGAAGCCTTCTTCGGATCACTCCGGTTATCCGCGCGAAGGCCGGCCGGCAGCGCTTTTTTCGTCTAGCAAGCCTGGAGACAGTTGCTTATCCGTATATGCTTCAGATGGCAGCGAACTTACTACCATGGGCCTCTATGAATACAGCGGCAAGTACGGTGGTCGATGGTATTCTGGTTGGGGATGCGGGAAGCTATGGTATGGGTCAAAGATGGCCGAAGAGGCTAAGTCTAGAACTGGCAAGCCAGATGTATACCTTGAACGCGGAAACGGCGCATGTATTGGCCCATTCGATCCGCGCAATAGAAACGGCGCTCGATAAGAGGCTAAGAATTTTTTTACGGGCGTGACCAAACCACGCCCGTAAAAAAAGACAAAAACGAGTTGACTATCTCTGCCCAATTTGGGTAACCTTAGTGCCCTCATAAGGTAGCGTTTGAGAATGTCTAATTGGGCGGTTAGCTCAGCTGGGAGAGCATCGGCCTTACAAGCCGAGGGTCGCAGGTTCAAGCCCTGCACCGCCCACCACAAATTTCTCATTGTTTCGCGTCTCATTTCCAAAATGAGATTCCCTCTTGGTCTTGCCTTAAGTGCATAAGGTGGGGTACACAGAGATGCTTGCGAGTTACTATGATGCGGGGCGGTAGTTCAGTTGGTTAGAACGCCAGCCTGTCACGTTGGAGGTCGCGGGTTCAAGTCCCGTCCGCCCCGCCATTCGACACAAATTGAAAATAAAGCAGTTTCATAAGTTACCTCGGAAAGATCCTCGTCAAAGAACGAATACTGAAAAGCACCGCGGACGATCAACGATTCAATTTGAGGCTTGGTTATCGCCGTAATGTAGTGAAAATCATGCTCACTTAAGGCAGCAATCTGAGGAGCTTTAATCATTCCTCTGTCGCCAACCAAAGTAACGCTTTCTGCTCCAAAGCGATGAGCTAATTTTTTTACTTGAGAAAAAAAGGTCGAAGCGTCTCCAGTATTTCCGGGGAAAACTTCAATAGACAGAGGATCTCCATGAGAATCGCAAAGCAGTCCAACGACAATTTGCATTTTGCCACGCTTCTTGGAAGCACTAATGGCCTGGGTCAGCCAACGATTTCATCATCATTTCACTCAATTCAATTTCGTGTTATACCATTTACAAAAAGTGAAATATTTAACTTACTTTTTGGAAACGGTATATCGTTTCTACATTGAAAAATGAAAAAACAGTTGATCACAAGCCTTCATAGAAACTTTGAGAACTTTGTTCACCGCGAAGATGGTGTTGAGTTCTGGTTTGAGGAAGCGAACCATTTTCTTAACGCCACGAAATTGGTGAGCACTTGTATGGGTGATTTTTCTCAGGGAGGTGCTCAATGGGAAAGATAAAAGTTTTAGATCGGGAAATCGCTCTCCGCACAGTCAACGATGAAGACTTCATCTCTTTGACAGATATTGCTCGATATAAAAACGAAGATGGCTCCGATGATATCATTCGTAACTGGCTTCGCAATCGTAATACTCTTGAATTCTTGGGTATTTGGGAACGCCTCAATAACCCCAATTTCAAACCCGTCGAATTCGACGGGTTTAGAAACCAAGCTGGATTAAACAGTTTCACTCTAAGCCCTAAGCAGTGGGTAGAGAAGACAGGCGCCATCGGTATCAGTTCAAAGGCCGGTCGCTACGGCGGAACTTACGCTCATAAAGATATTGCTTTCGAGTTCGCTTCCTGGGTTTCAGTAGAGTTCAAGCTCTACTTAATTAAAGAGTTTCAACGGTTAAAAGAAGAGGAAAGGGAAACTCTCGGTTGGGATATTAAACGCAACCTCGCCCGCATCAACTACCGCATACACACCGATGCGATCAGAACTAATCTTATTCCCGAACGCCTAAGTGAAAAAGCGACATCTCTTGCATACGCCTCTGAAGCTGACGTTCTTAATCTGGCGCTATTTGGGTTCACCGCAGCTCAGTGGCGTTCTGCGAATAGAGACAAGCAAGGTAATGTACGTGATTATGCTGAAGTATCTCAGCTTGTT
>JADLFC010000032.1 GCA_020845775.1 Deltaproteobacteria bacterium | reverse complement strand
TCCCTCTTTACTCAGTTCATACACAATAGCGCAGACGTCGAGATCAACGAAAACCAAGTTCAAGTGAGCCTGAAGAAAAAACGCACCCTGCCTGCACTCTTAACAGCCATGGCACAAACCAATCAGATACCTATACCCTGGTTGGGAAACAGACAGCTAGTCTTCTCAGGCGCTTCTCGCTCATAGCTTTTTAGGGTTCTAACTTTGCCGTGAAAATCGGTGTAAATGGTATAAACCTGGAAAGCCGTTATCTCTCCTTTCGTGAGATACTCTTTTGATCTCTGGAGTTATTATCGAAAATTTTTGCAACGAGGTTCCGATTATTTCAAGTTAAGGATCTTAGCGATTCGAAAGTCTATGTGATTTTAGTATGTTAGGATGAGGCACTTTAAGTAAGTTATATTAGCCCACAGGCTCCGAGGGTAAGTTTTTGGGCTGCGCTGGCTCTTTTGGATGTTACAAATGGGCGTGTCGTCCGTGTATTGGTCGACACGCCCAAAAATTAAGCAATCGGGGAATTGGCCTTATGCCGACTTAACTGAAGCTACATACTGACTTAGTCGAGAAATGTTGCGCTGGGCATTGGCCTTGTGAATAATGCCTTTGCTAGCTGCGCTGTCTAATAGGGAGTTAGCCTTAACAAATAATTTATTCGCTTCTGACAAATTACCGCTCTCAGCTAAGGCGCGAACCTTTTTTATAGTGGTTCGAATTGTCGCCTTGGCAACTCGATTTCGCTCTCGCCTTTTTAAACTCTGTTTATGACGCTTTACCGCAGATTTATGTGTGGCCATTTCCTATCCAAAAAATTATGTAACTATCAACTAATAATATAACGATAAAGAGCGCAAATATTAGCAAAATTCATAGAAAAGTAAAGTAATTGATGCAGTCCGATGATGTCACAAATTACGCACTGCCTAGCTCGGTTTTTGCTTTTTGCCAAGCCTTTTCGAGGTCCTCTGAGCCAAGTGAGGCAATTTTCTCGCCTAGCTCGGCTTCCATCTTGCGAAATCGGGCGATAAAGCGCCTTATGCAGCTTCGCAAACAGTCTTCCGCGCTTAAGTCTAGCCAACGCGAGAGTTGGCAGAGCGAAAACAAGACGTCCCCGATCTCGTGCTCTATGGCATCTCGGTTAAATCCACGCTTAGACTCACCCTCATTGGACAAGTAGCCAACTTCGCACTCTAGCTCAGAAATCTCTTCCTTAACTTTTTCAAATACCTGGCTAACGTTCTTCCAATCGAAGCTCACACGAGCTGCCTTTTCGCCCAAACGTTCGGCCTGAAGGAGCGCGGGTAAGGCAGATGGAACGCCAGAAAGCAACGAAGGAGTCTCTGGAAAATTGTCCTCTGAGGACGTATTCAAACCTTTGGCTTGCTCTGTGCGCTCCTTGTATTTAATTTGCTCCCAGTTCTTTACAACTTCATTTGCATCGCTAACGGACACATTGCCAAAAACATGAGGATGGCGCCGCAGCATTTTCTCGGAGACGCTTGAAATTACGTCGCCAATCGAAAATGCACCGCGCTGCTCTGCTATCCGAGCATGAAGCACTACCTGAAGCAAAACGTCACCAAGCTCTTGGCAAAGCTCCTTGTCGTCTCCTCCGTCCACGGCATCTATCATTTCGTATGCTTCCTCCACGATATAAGGCCGCAAACTTTCATGCGTTTGCTTCAAGTCCCAAGGGCATCCCCCCTGCGGGTCTCTTAAACGAGCAATGATATTGACAAACTTATTAAATAAAATACCTGTTTCTTCACTCATGGTAGTTGCATAGCAAAAGCGAAAGTTTTAGGCAAAAGGGCAGTGCTGGAAAACGAGAGTTCAAATTGCTGGTACGCTATCGAATATTGCTGTTAGGCGAAGGTTTTTCGTAAAAATATCGCAGGTAAAGTATGGCTACGAAGTCATAAACAACATGCACGATGATGGGCGTCCAAATTGATTGGCTAAAGAGGTAGATGAAACCAAAATAAAAGCCAATTAGCAAGTAAAGTGCGGCGATAAATAAATAATGTTTTACGGCTGAACCAAAATGAAGAATCGCAAAAGCTGCGCTCGCAATCACTATGCCAAACTCAGTTTGAAGTATCCCGCGGCAAAACATTTCCTCGCCAAAGCCAGCTAGGGCGGATACTATGAAAGCTGAACCGATGTCGAGCTTGTCTGCCAAGGGTTTTGCAATTTCGTCCTTAAACTCTTGGCATTTGAGAATTGCCTCCCATTTACTGCTTTCTTTGGCGAAAAATATTGCATTTAAAAGAAAAAGCGGAAAACATAACAAGACGCCATACGCAATATATACGTAGTCAAACCTGTTAAACAAAATAAGTTGTCTATGCTTCGCCCAAATTAGCGAAACGAAAATCAAAGCACCTTCAATTAAGAAAGTAGCAATTAGTAAGTTTCTCCTATCTAATGTTATCCTACTCACAGCTAACTGCCTCGCTATTTGCTCCTCTGTTTAAAACTTCTAGGCCAATACTGTTTGCCGCATTCTCTAGCGCAAAAATCCAATGCCCATCAACTTGCTTCTCGTTAATAACTTGCGCCGAACAAGTAAGCTCGTTCAGCACTGAAATAGAGTGCGGTGCACCCTTCGACAAGTCGCTAAAAGTGAAGCTAAGCGTTAGCTTTAGGACATTCGCGTTGTTTTTAGCTTCCAAGAGTTCTATGTTCTCGATGTTACTTTCGAGCTCTACTACGCGTAAGTTGCGTCCTAACCAAGTTGGAGACCTGGCGCTTGCGGAAACGACCGTGTGGCCATCAGCGGTAAAGCCAGAGTGGAGACCTCGTTGGACCAAACGAGAAATTTCTTGCTCCGAGAAGGGGGGCAAATGTGTGAAGCCGTAACTGGAAGAAAGGCTGGATTTAATTTTACTTGGCAAAGCCGGATTTATCTCGGGTGGCGAAATTAGAAATATTTCATCTTTAGAAGCCTTAGCCTCATTGAGAATAGAATTATCGCTTGTTTCGCCTTGTCCATAAATCTGACTTCTTGGAGAGTGATAGAAGTAACGGGCATGGTAGCCGTCTAAACCCTCGCCCATGGTTTTCTTTATGGCCTCCTTTGCAAGGTGGCTAAGGATAGGTGCCTGCCCCTTATTTCTAAAAGTATTATGCTGCATCGCAGTTATGCTAGTGCTGGAACTAAAACTCAAGGTGCCGTTGTGAGCTCGATTTGGCATGAAAAAATCCAACCTCAAGGAACCCCTTATATCGATGTTTCTAAGGAGCAGCAAATCGTAAACATTTAGGCTAAAGGTAGGAAGCATTGGCATAATTATCCATTCAGGCCTAACAAGGGCTGCCGCTCGTTTCATGTCGCGCGCGTTAGCCAAAAAGACATTCCAGCCCCTTGTTTCGAGCTCCTCAATTGCATTTTCCATCACGTAGCTATTAGTTCCATGAGCAAAAAAAAGCCGAGTAAGAGGAATAATGCCGAAGACGTATTGATGCCCGAAATATTCTACTTCCTTAGGCTTAAGAGTGGTGTTTGGCGAATCGTGGAGATTTGGCTGTAAGAGGAGAACGCGCGGATTTCCTTGGCTTTTTGCCGCGAGATCGCGATGCCTAGAAAAGCTAAATCCAGCGCTAGCGATCCGCCCGCCTCGGCCGCCACTTGGAACCCTTTGCTGCGTTAGCGGGGCAAAATGCTCGGGAATACCCATAGCAAAGCACGAGCTCATGCTAAGTGCTAAAAATAACGAAAGAATTAGCACTCTTATCAAGTTTGAATGCCGATATATCGCTAGCATATTAAGTGTAATTTATAGTAGAATGCGACATTATATTATTAAATTTATTTCATTATACGGTATATCAGTTCTATTTGAGGAACCAAAACTCATAACAGCAGTAAGGGTATGATTTGGCAACTGAGGCCTTTTAGGTTTAAGCATATTGGGTGTTAGCCGCTAATGACTGACGTGTCTAGCCATATAGTTAATATAAGTGTGGATATCGATGCTACTAATGATAACGGTGGGGTGTTCTGGAAGTCATACATTAGAGATGGTAAATTTTCTGAGGCGTTAAGCCTAATCGATCGCTCTCTAGTAGACGATCCACATTGCATTGAAACTAGGCTTTGGTGGGTATATTGCCAACTTGGCGTTGGCGGTCTTCCTCTAAGTGCATTAAGCGCGCCGCTTGAAGAAATCATGCCGCAGTTAGAAGGAGAAAAAAAACTAGCCAGGTTAAGTGCAAGCGTCTTTTCTAAACTCGGAGCTGGACTAGTAAAGCGCGAGCAGTGGCGTCTTGCCGTTGTGATGCTAGGTCGCGCAAGTCGTTTCTTGGAGGCTGACGATGGGGCTAGCTCAAGTGAACGGGTGGCGTTGGCGAGGCTTTTTTCCAAGGCTATCAGTTGCGAGCTAGAGCGCGCAGAAGATCGCCGTGGAAACAAGTCCTATATAGATGAGCTTAAGAAAAAGCTTTCTGATGTTAACGAGCGTCTTAGCCGTTTGGAAAAGCTGTGTGCAAATGGCCATCTGGAGAGTCCTGCTAAGGAGCTTGAAATGGCGTCTCCAATCACCTCCACGTCGCCTGAACTTTTTCCGAACGCCGAGCGCACAAAACCACATCTCGTTGCCTATCTAGTTATATTTGTCTTGTTGTTGGCGCTAGTCGGCGGTGGCGTTGCAGTAACGCAATATCGGCAAGCCAAAAAGGTTGCAGCCTTTAATGCAGCGATAGCTGTTGCCGCGAGCAAGCTCGCGAGGGCGGAGGTCGCTATGCCACTCGTAGCGCGCCATGGTGAGGTAATGGATGATAACTCGGAACTCGAATCGGTTCGCGATCGCCTGAATAACCTGGCCGAGCGACTAAAAGTTGATGTTAGCGAGACATCGTTAAAGGATGGACAGTCCGTCGAGCCATTGGCAACCGCACAAGCTGTTGACAAGGAATTGATGCGTCCAGAACCAACCGATGCCGAAAAAGGCGATTCGCCTACAGGGGCATTGAAGTCGCCTAAGGAGACGAGTGGTCGAGATTCAGCAAGATTGGAGGACGTGCCAGAGCTTAGCCTAGAAGAACTAAGGACAACAAAGTCAGAGGATCTGGGCATGGTCAATAATGGAGAGTCCTCTTCGCGCTATGTGCGCGGTCCCGATGGTCGGTTGTATGGGCCAGCTTTGGAGGGGGGAGAAAGGACGAGCGCGGGCGGTGCTTCTGAACTTCCGAAAACGCTCGACGGATCAGAGTTGAAAGCTTATAATGTAGAGCGATTTGAGCCGCCTCTTGTATATAGGACTATAGTGGAGACAAGAGTAATTGAGGCTCCTTCGTCACTTGGAGCTGTAATTGCAGAATTGAGGCGAGATGCGAAAGTTCAAGTTATTGCAAGAATGGGGCATTGGCTTGAAGTCCGCTCAGTGCAGGGGAAGCGGGGATATATTTACGCACAGGATGCTGTTCGCGAATAGGGGTGGAGAATTTTTCTTTTGCTACATGCCTCGCGCTAAATTGCGATTTGTTTTGTTTCCTATTTGTCTTCATACTGCTTTTTTTTGGAATGTCGCCCTTGCCGAAGCGCCGCCAGCTAGCACATTTTCAAGTTCGAGTGTCAGTTCGGATTTGGGAGGTAAATCAGATGCAGAGAATTCGGTACCAAAGGACGAAAGTGTTTTGCCACTAGATGTTTGGGTTCCTACCCCAGCTTTAAGCGGAAGTAGCTCTTCAGAAACCTCGTCAAAACGGCCTAGCTCTCGTGAATACGTCATAGTAGAAGATGAGTTCGATAACGTTGGCAAGCCAGACCCAACGGAACCAATAGCAGTTTACCATCACAAGAGTAAGTACTATCCGTCAAAGAAGAATCAGCTGAGATTAAAAAAAGCGTTAGCAAAGCAGAAAAGTCGAGTTCGTCGCTACCTGCGGCAGCGGGCTTTAGAGACCCCCGGTGGCGGGCGAGGTGAGGCTGAAGTTCGAATTTGTAGCCTAAACTTTCATTACTATGGGAAAAAGGCACAAATGCGTAAGCTGTTAAGAAAGCCGTTGGAGGACTATGCTCAGCGCGAAAAGAGCTTTATATCGGCAATCGACACAGCTAAGTGTCATGTCGTGGCAGTGCAAGGCATTTTGGCGTTTGACAGAAAGTCAGCAAAAAGTGCATTGTCGCGGCTTGCTAGTAAGTTAATGGTAGATGATGCGCATAAGTGGGTATCTTTTGTTGGCAATGTGGAGTTTCAGTCTATTCGAAATGGCTTTTTATTGAGAGAGCCTGCTGTGGAATTTGTCTCTCTCGTTTCGCATACTGATAAGCTGCTGCCACAATTTGACTCCTTTAAGGAAAAGAAGTTTCTTAGAGCCCCTACTGAGTTAGTCGTTCGCGTGAAAGCTAATGGCAATGGCAAACCACGGCTTATTTCATTAATTTCAGCGGAGTTCGAATCGCGAATCCAAGGTAGAAAGACCGATACCGAGGAATTCCGTATGCAATTTGCCGATGGCATGCGGCAGTTAATGCTTCAGCGGCATAGAGAGTTAGGATTGAGTGGGGAGTCGGTTGAGGTGGTTGGGTTGTTTGACAGAGCTAGTAAGAGGCACAGCCCATCTTCTCAGATTCTCGGTGGTAGTATTTCGCTTAAGGATTTTAGAGCATCGGATGGGTCGTGTAGCTTAGGCGAGAAAGGCGAGGTCATCTGTGAAAATCGCCCAAGAGATCCAGCTAGTATTGTTGGGTTATTTTCTTCGAATTTGAAATCGCTTCATTATTTGCAGGTGTCAAAAGGTGTTATAAAACAGCCTGCTTTATTTGGGGAGGAAAATAGGCGATATCGCAGGCGCATGATTCGAGAGGCGAATCGCTTGGAGGCAGATGTTTACATGTTGCCTAGAAGTTTAAATATTGCGTGGGAGAGAGAGAATATTGCTGGACGTTATGCCATTGGTTCCGTAAAAGTGTTAAATGGCATAGAATACAGTCCGTTACTTTGGGTTGAGTTGAATTGGTAGGTACATGATGAAAAAAAATTCTTTTGATTTTTTGGTTGAGCTTTTAGAGACACCTTCAGTCTCAGGATTTGAGACTGAAATTCAGAAAGTTATTAAGAAGCGGGTAAAGAGCTTCGCCGATCGCGTTGAGGTGGATGTTCATGGCAATTTAATTGCGGTTGTTAATCCCGGGGGTAAGTTTAAAGTGATGCTTGCCGGGCACTGTGATCAAATTGGGATGATGGTCACTCATATCGATGAGCACGGTTACCTTTATTTTCGTCAGGTTGGCGGGATAGATCCGTCTGTGGTTCCGGGCTCGAAGGTAATAATTCACACACACGGTGGGCCGCTCGTAGGAGTTATCGGTCATAAACCGGTTCATCTTTTAACCCAAGCTGAGCGTGGACAAAAGGTTGAATTGTCGAAGTTGTGGATAGATATAGGGGTTAGTACGAGCGAAGAGGCAAAAAAGCTAGTAACCATTGGCGATCCGGTAACGTATGCATTGGGAGTGGAGAAGCTACAAAATCACGTCATCGCCTCGCCAGGGCTTGACGATAGAGTGGGGGCGTTTGTGGTGATGGAAACGCTTAGGCTCTATGCTGGTGCAGAGAAATCCAAAAAGGACAAGGATATTGCGGTCTATGCGGTTAGCACTGTGCAGGAGGAGCTCGGCCTTCGCGGTGCTAAGACGTCTTGTTACAATATAGATCCCCAAGTAGGTATTGCAGTGGATGTGACCCATGCGTCAGATAACCCTGCGGTTGATGCTAAGGAAATAGGAACAGTTAAGTTGGGCGAAGGGCCGACAATAGCGCGCGGTGCTAACATAAACCCGATTCTCGAAAGTCTGTTGCGCAGTGTCGCCAAAAAGAAAAAACTCAAATACCAACCATTGGGCTCGCCGGCGGCTACTGGCACGGACGCAAATGTAATGCAGATATCGAGAAGTGGCGTAGCTACTGCCTTAATTGGACTCCCAAATCGCTATATGCACACTCAGGTAGAACTTGTCGATTTGCGCGACTTAGAAGTAGCATCCGATTTATTGTCTAGCACAATTTTAGAAATGCGAGCAGATCAGAGTTTTATTCCCCAATAGGTGAATGCGCTATATGGCTTATGTTTCGGAAGGTTTTCGCGACAAGTGTGCAGTAATTGGCGTAAGCGGACATGGGGAGGCTGCTAAATATTGTTATTTAGGGCTTTATGCCTTGCAGCATAGGGGGCAAGAGGGTGCAGGGATAGTGGCGAGCCATGGAGGGCGCTTTTCTGTGCACCGTGGGACTGGTCTGGTAGCGGATGTTTTTGACGAAGCTAGACTAAGCAAGCTTTTAGGTAGTTTCGCGGTTGGCCATACTCGTTATGCGACATTTGGGGGCAAGGATTGGCAGAATCTACAGCCCTTGGTCGCTAGTTCGAGTCGGGAGTCAGTTGCGGTTGCCCATAATGGAAATCTTGTGAATGCCCGAGAGTTGCGGCTACAGCTAGAAGATAATGGGGCTATATTTTCAACCACATCTGATACGGAAGTCATATTGCACCTGCTTGCCCATGTGGATCGCAATAAATCATTTAGCGAAAGGCTGGCGCTTGCACTTAGGCAGGTGAAAGGCGCGTACTCCTTAGCGATATTAGTAGGAGATGATCTATATGCGGTTCGAGACCCGCATGGCGTTAGGCCATTAGTGCTTGGAAGCATGAGTTCTGGCTATGTCGTAGCTTCGGAGACTTGCGCATTCGATCTAATTGGTGCAACTTTTGTGCGAGATATTGAGCCAGGTGAGATTGTGAAAATCACCCCTGAGGGCAAGTTAGAAAGTAGTCGTTTTGCAGCTCCGGATAGAGCCTTCTGTATATTTGAGTACATTTACTTCGCACGGCCAGATTCTAATCTCGAGGGGCGAAATGTCTACCTTGTGCGCAAGAACTTGGGCGCGGAGCTTGCGCGAGAAAGTCCGGCACAGGCGGACGTGGTAATTCCGGTGCCAGATTCAGGTGTGCCTGCGGCTATGGGCTATGCAGAAGAGCTAGGCGTGCCACTAGAGTTTGGATTGATTCGCAACCACTATGTAGGGCGAACCTTTATTGAGCCACAACAATCCATTCGCGATTTTGGCGTGAAGGTGAAATTGAATGCCAATACTGCGCTTTTAGCCGGCAAGAGAGTTGTCGTTGTAGATGATTCGATTGTTCGTGGAACGACTAGCAAAAAGATCGTTTCAATGTTGCGCCAAGCTGGGGCCAAGGAAGTGCACATGCGCATATCTTCCCCGCCTACAACAGGTCCCTGCCACTACGGGATAGACACGCCCTCGCGGGCGGAGCTAATAGCGTCGCGTAATAGCGTAGAAGAAATTGCTAAATACGTCGGTGCCGATTCACTTAGTTATCTAAGTATAGAGGGAATGTATCGTGCCGTTGGTAAGAACGCCACTAGTCGGCACTTTTGTGATGCATGTTTTAGCGCAAATTACCGACTTGGCGAGCCTGCGCAAGAGAGCACTAAGATGCTTTAGGCAAGCCATAATTAGTGCCTAAATTGATTAAGTGCTCTAAATCCTCTTTGCTGATTAACGAATCTTCTTTGGCCATAGTAATTAAGGCGGTAAAGTCCTTTTCCAATCCCTGTTTTAGAAAGTGTTCACCCATCTCGAAGTAGGATGCCAGGTGCAGTTTCTTGGCGGCAGCCTCGCCAGCAAAGAGATGCTCGGCCCTGTTTTCAGTTTGTTCGTTATCCTCTTCCTCGAATCTAGCCTGGTCAATTGCTTCATCCATTGCAGCATTGTTGTGGTAAGCGTCTTCTTCTATATAATCGCTCAAGGAGGAGATGTCTGTATCTTCAGTTTCGGCCTCTTCAGATAAAGTGCTTGAATTCATAGAATAATTGCCGTTAATACCATCGTCTACGTCGTCGGCAATATTATTATCCTCTTCCTCCCCAAAATTTTCTCGCTCCGATCCATTATCGCTTTCAAGCACAGTGTCTTCATCGTCTGCGAATGTCTGCCAATCGTCAACAATATCATCCTTATCCCTGCTGATAGAGCGATTAGCTTGCTCTTCACGTGTCTCATCCGAAGGCCGTTCTCGTTTTGGTTCAACTTCTCGCTCTCGTTCCCTGTTTTTGGCACGACGCCTTCGTTCGGCTTCTTCCTCGTCCCTTTTTACATCAATATGGAGCAACACATCATCAATCGAACTAGTGTTGATACTGGCATATGTATCGAAAAACTCTTCTATGGTTGCATCTCTTTTATGTAAATCGCGGCAGAGCTTAATTATGGGGATGACGTTGCTTTCGTTAGCTTTCTCGAATGTTTCCCACCACTGTCTCGCTGAACTACTGGCCCTTGCCCAGCCCACTCGTTCCTTTAGGGAATTAAGCAGGCGAGCGTCCATGTGTGCAAGAATTTCGGGTATTTTGTTTTTGCCGCTCTTTACCAAGGCATCGAAGAAATCGTTAATCTTTACTTCTCTATTTTGCAGTTCCTTAGTTAGCGTTAACACCATGTTTAAATTGTCGCCGTTAGCTTCTTCAAATGACTTCCACCAATCCTTTGCCGCGGTCGAGGTGGTTGACCAGCCAATCTTTTTCTTAACTGATTCCAATTCGCTGCGAATCTCAGCCGTGTTAGTGCTAGTGGTGCGTTCGTCATCTTTCCCCGCAGCATCAGGCGTTGTGAGAGGACTTTCATGTGCAGAGTCATTATCTACAGACTCTAGTGGCTGCTGTCGCAAGGAAAATTCGCCTTCTTGCTCACTCGTGGCAAGGTGTTTAGACATTTCGGGGATTTTATAAAACGGTATTAGATGGCCCTGAAATACTGGCGTGTTTGGCATGAAGAACGTCGCTGCATTATCGACTGGGCGTCCAATCTCATCAGGTGTTAATACGGCGCGCTGTTGGACCTGTTCTTGGAGGCCAGTATTCTTGCTAGCAAAAGTGTCGATGATGCGTCGATTATGCCCTTGAGAGCCGACGTTAAATCGCACCGTCATAGTTCCGGTTTCTTTAGACGCCCATTCGGAGTCCTGGAAGTCGAGAGCTGGCATTAGTATCTTAGTGTTAAAGCCGGCAAGAACGGGGTCGGCTTCTTTATCGTAGTTCGATTTAATTTGGGCTATTGATTGAATTGCAGCAACTATGCTCACATTGCGCGACCGCAAGGTGTTAAGCTTTACGTGAATATCTGGCAATCGGCCCAAGGCGCTAGCAAACTCGTCGATTACCAAGCCCACAGGGCGCGGGAGTGTTTGCTTGGGCATTTGTTCGGCTCGTTTGGTCAAGAATCGTAAAACTTCTATCACAAGAACGTTTGCCATTGGGCGAAGCATTTCCAGTTCACTTTCGCGAAGTTCGATAATAAATAGGCTAGGGTGTTGTATGAGATCCTCGAGGTTTAGCTCGTCCATGAATGTCGTACTGCGGATTGCACTTAAGTCCCAGGCCGCTAGTCTCATGCCTAGTTCAGACATGATCGTATCGGCATTTTGCGAGCCATTGCGTGCAAGTTCTACAAACGTGCGAGTGTTTCTAATAGCCTCTGGACGAGCTTCTAGCCAGTCGCAAAGGTTTTTTATTCCGCAATGAGTCAACTCGTGGACGCGAGGCATGGAAAGGCGCTCGTTTGGATCTCTTAGGAGCCCCACCATCATTGCGTTAAGCAGTTGCAGGGCATTGTTTCTAAAAAATGGCGTGTCTGCTTTTGAGTTTGGATTGTCAGTTGCCATCATTAAAGTGTTAGCAATTAGCTTGGCGTCCGTGTCGTCCTCGACTTTAGCCAAGATATTCCAACTGAGGCTTCTCAACTTATCTAGTGGATTAAAGAGAAGAATCTTTTTTTGTGGATTATACTTCGCTGTCATGCCAGCTAGCTTTGACCACATTTCGGGTTTGGAATCGAGAACGATTGTAGAGCGAACGGGACACATGCAATCGTTGTATAAAACGGGAAGGATTAGTTTGCTGGTTTTTCCGCCACCAGTTTTTGCAATAATTAGCACATGGCGGTTTCGTTCCTCTCTCGGTATGACGAGTTGGCCTTTCTTTAGGAGAATCCCGTCAGCGCCTTTTAGATCGCTAACGTAGAGGCAAGTGTCCTGTTCGCCGGTCTTGGTAATCCAGCGCCTTACGTGCTCCAACCTAGCTAAGTCGCCAGAGCCTAACTCGTTGCTCCGCGATCTGTTCGGGCGACCAGCGCTGCTTTTATTTTTCTTAAGGCTGTTTGAAGTGGATTTTAAAACAATAACAGCAATTGCGATAGCGGCTATTAGCCCAATTACGATGCCCTTTAGAATTCGCTTGCCAAGCAAATCCTTAAAATTCGTTAGGTGGCTGCTGCTAGAAATAGCGGTGATTTGTTTATAATAAACAATATATATACCTGCTACGATGACTACAGCTACTGCCACCAAGGCCGCTATCAACAGGGCTTTTCGTTGCCGCATAAGACTATTCTCTCTAAGACAAGCGATTTAGTTACACAAGCCCCTGCGCTACTGAGTTAGGGCTTCTACCAAAATCTATCTAAAACAACATGCGTTTACGCCTGTAAAATTGTATTCGCGCAGTGGACCTCGGCTAGAATGGGCGTTCTCATGCCGACTACACCAGCGTCTCAGATAAGTTATTCCAAAACTGGACTATACTGTGACATGAAAAGAAGATTTCGCGGCTTTGTTATCTTTTAGTTCCTTCTTTGCATCGGCTTCAAGTTTATTAGCCTGAGCTGCTGCCGCTTTATCGGCTGCAGACGGATCGCTAGGTGCTAGGGCCGCGCGGCGGATAGTTCTGGCTTTTTCTATTGTTTTTTCAGGAGACTCTTCTTTGGAGGCGTCTATCGGAACTTCGCCGGAGACGGCATACGATTTTCCGTCAGGGCCTACGTCGTAACTAAATTTTGCGCCGCCAGCTCTATGTGCTCCCAGGGCAGCAAGGTGAGCTTGCTCGTGAAGGCGCACTTCCTGATCGCGTTTTTTTAGCTTTTCGAGTTCCTGGCGTTCATGCTCATCTAATTTTGTATCTTTGCTGGCAGCAGATTGCTGCTTAGTGCGGGAAGTTGTTTTAGCTTCTTCGCTCTCCGTGCTATTCCTGCTTCTCAGTGACTGCTTTTCTAGCGACTTTGAGCTGATGCGAACAATAGCCGCGTCTTCGTTGTTATTTTTCGAACTCCCAGGCTCCTCCGCAATAGAGGACTTTCTTTCGATTAAACCCACCCGCGAACGCTCTAAAGGAGCGTAAATTTCCTCTATCTTAGCCACAAACCTAGCTCCTTAAGATTCCAATAGCCGTCAGCTTGAGAATCAAACCAAATGAAATCAAGCGAAAAAACGCCTA
>JADLFC010000031.1 GCA_020845775.1 Deltaproteobacteria bacterium | reverse complement strand
ACTCCCTGTCCCCGATAGCCGTGACTTAGAAGTGCAGCACCTCCAAACTCGTTCATCTGCTGTTGTCGTTTGTTCATTATCTGTGCGCCATAACTTCCCGCCGCAAGTGGATTCGCGTCCCTTCCCTGATCGGCAGCTCCTTCCGTAAAAGAAGCAAGCACACTGCTTTTGCCCTTCAGAATTGCGTATCCAGTAATGGCCGGAACAGCAAACATTGCCATGCTTATAAACGTATAATGCACGTGGAGGTTATAGCTAGGATCTACTGCCAAGGCCTGTTCAAGCATATCTGGCAGTTTTGCAGAGTAGGAATCGTCGCTTATCGGATTATAAGGCAAGTCGCTTTTCGGAAGCAGGTTCCACAAAATCTTATCGAGAATCATAACGAGCGCAAAGCCAATGTCCCAGCTCTTTACCCATAACCACGTTAGTGGCAAAGACAGAATAACTAACGCCCTATTCGGCAACAAGACTAGCGGGCAAAGAAACGGATAACTCACCCCTAGCAAGTAAAGAATCACTCCCTGCCAATAGGGAAGGTGCATGGCGTAAGAAAATATTTCCTGCATGATGCCAAGACTTCGATAGCGCTGCTGCTCGTTATAGGACACATCCATAAATCCGCCGATTTCAACATGCATTAGTGGCCGCCATCTCGAACCGATTTCCCTTGCCTTTCCCTCTCGCTCTTCTTCCGTGAGGTTTCTATATTCATCCGGCAGCACTCTTCCTACTAGCACCCCATGCTGAATTTGTTGATCCATGTAGGTGCCGGGTTGCAGTTGAAACCCGCGATTGCTATCGCTAGTGTCGGGGTCGTCTAGCCACACGAAATCATCTACTCCCTTCCAGACTTGCGCCTTGTTCTTAATCTGCTGGGCCACCTGACTAAAAGTTGTATCTGAAATGGTGTGGCGCATGAGAAAAATTGCGGCCGCCTCCACTAAATTGCACTCGCCGTTAAGCCCCGCTTCGTGATTGCGATCCTCAAAGTTACTATGAAGTTTTTTTGCTATGGCATAGCAAAGCAACTGTTGGTGGCGCTTGTTGTTCTTATCGAGCGGCGGTTTTAAGTGACTGGCCTCGACCTTCTCGACAAACCATGCCGCTTCCTCCATCACAGCCGTCTGTGCTACGTCCCACACCATGCCGCAGGTTAGAATGTTTTTGCCGTAGTACTTGTGCTCCTTATCGTAGTGCGTAGAGATAAATTCCTGCATAGGATTATCTATTTCAACTAGCTGAAAGCTCTCATAGTCATAGTCCGCCTGTAGCGATGCTCTGGTATTCTTTACTTGCTCAAGAGTTTTGCTAATGGACTGATAAGCCTCGGTATCGTCAGAAGAAGTATTTTTCAGGCGCTCCTCGAGGGACTTTACGACGGCATCGCTAATATTTCGACTCGTCAGCGCAATTGCATATTGCATCATCTTGTCGCACTTCCCATAAAGTGTTTGATGCAATATCTCAAACAGCTCCTTTCTCTGCGGCTTAATGTTTAAGAGCATGTCTAGGGCTTGAGTCCTAGCAATCATCATAAGATCCTCGTCGTTCTCGAATTTTAGTATGACGTCGACGACGGAGTTAACGAGATTGCTAAAAAAGGCGGTATAGTAATAAAAAAAAGCAGCTACCTTAGTAGGTTCTTGGCCGTTCTCTGAATTGCCAATTTTATATTCCTCCAAGCCCTCCATGTAGGCACCATCGATACTGCGCGCCTCTCCACCGCCAAGTTTCCAAGTAACCTCGCTAACGTCTCTTGTGGGCCCGATTAAAAACCAAAACAGAGCAGGCCCAAGCAAAAAGTATCTAGGCATGTTATAGCTGCCAAAGAGGACTACACTGACGATAGCGCCGATTGCGGCCACGACATACGCAAAGGCCCCCATATCCTGAAACCACGTCTGCATATCGACTAACAAGCGCGACTGCTGCGCATACCCCGCCGCTTCTAGCACCGCTGCTACCAACGTGCCTGCCGAGTTTGTCGCTGATGCCACCGCTTGAGCCATATAGAGGCTATCCTATCTAAAACCCTTTAACTTCTACTTAGAAGGCAAATCCAAACTTCCTCCAAACGTAAGCAACTCCCCCAATTGCTGAGACGTCTCCTGCGCCGCAATCGCCGAAGACCACATCGCCGCCCTCTCGGCTTCACCGCGCCTATCTCCTTCTACATGCAATGCCACGAGCTGATTTCTTACCGCCGTTATAGAATCCATCGCACCCAGCTCAAGATAGGAGGACACCCTATTCATCAACTTCATGACGCGGTCTTTCTGATTCCGCGTAAGCTTGGTGTTGTATGTCATGAAATCCAGCGTAATGCTCATCATCCGAAGGTGCAGCTTCTTAAACGCCGTAACTGCCGAAGAGTCACAGAAAGTAGTTATCCATCTATCTCGGCGATCCCCACGTTGATCCGCACCAGTACCCTGGATCTCCAGGGCGAACGAACTGCTACTACTGCTAGCACCGGTCGTCGCTCGCATACCTGAAAGATTGGTGAAATCCGCTGCGGTAAGAGGCCCTCCCATCGAAGCTTCTAACCATAAGCTCCTTAGGCTATCTTCATTGCAATCGTCTTGAGCTTTCCCGTCGAAACAATCACTGATGGTCCCATTGTCGAACCGCCACAAAATATATCGCACTGCTGGGCAAATTCCATGTTTCAAACCCTCTTGCGCAGCTGGACAATAGTACGTACTTCGTCCAGCATGATAGAGGTACAGGTAATCAACTCCGGTCTTAGTTGTTGTTTCAGAACAGTTGTTTATTCGATTATATAAATTCTCGTTAGTGTACTGTAACGCAGATCTCTCGCGAAACACCTCTATCCATTGTGGCACGCTCAAGTAGGGGGGTATATATACGGATTTCACACTGCCAACTTCCTTTTTCATGGCATTTTTATAGCTCTTCCATTTTGGAACAGCGCCCTCTCCTATATGGTTCATCAGATCGTCATAAAGCATACCCGAGTCCGCTTGCTTTAACGGATTAACGAGCAGATAATCGCCATATATCGATCTCCATAGCTGCGCGAAGGATATGATGTTCACCGTGGCGTTGCGGCGAGTTTCTATTCCTAGCAGATTATCAGGCAACCGCGTCCCGATAAACAGCCGATCGGCTAAACTCCAGCCGTCGTTCTCCGCTGGCGAGTTACTTGTTTTTCCACTCTTTGAAAGCTCTGACTTGAATCCTGGACTATTATTAATACTTACATCTCTTTCCGCGCAACAGACGCAGTAGTGATAAGCCCAGGGATAGTCAGACTGGTTCTCCCCTTGTTCGTAGGTTTCCGGCTTTTCACGAGAGTAAGCATTTCTGCATTCATTGTCTGACTGTTTGCAGTAGCTAAGGCTTACATGTTTTAGGTAGTCGGGAAGCGTTCCTGTATCCATAGTCCCTTCCGTACTCTCCTCATTTCTTCCCATTATCCACATGCAGGCCTCAAATTTTTCATTTATATCCTGAAACAGCTCTTCTCTATCGGGATTGGCAATTTGAGCGCTTGTCCAGCTGATCTGTTTTAGAAGCTGATGAGTTGCATCCTGATCCACCTGTTGCTGTGTAGTCGCCAAGGCTGCTGCCACGGTCTTATCGAGATAACTGAGGGTGCTAATGGCTACCCCCCTCACGGTAGCAAAAAGATTCAAATGGTCGTCGCGGGCCTTTGTGTTATCGGCAAATCCCTTTTGTATTGTAGGTATGGACTGAAATGTTATTAGCTGCGACTTGTCGATCTCATCGTCGACATGCACATCCATACTTCCCAAACCCATAACGCCATTCTCGGGAAACATAAATCTTAATTCATCTGTGTCAGTAGGATTAAACAGGATCCTGCTCCTCTTAAAACCAGAATATTCATCTTGCCAGCCATCAAAAGCTTTCCAATTCTCGCGTCCACTAAGCGCCATCTCGTCTTTGGGAGACGTTGTTACGTGGCTGGCGCGTTCAGTTGAGTTCGTCTCACTCTGAGCCACTGAGATAGAAGGCAGTGTCAAACTCAGCAAGAAACTTAACAGTGCTCCCATCAGTCGTAGCCCAGCACTTTTAGGCTGTGGTTGCCTTTTCATCCTTAATTCACTCCCTCCATTAGAACCTATCTACCGATTCAACCCCTGATTTCTTTTCCGAGGATGTTTTCGCCAGCACTCGTGATGGATCGCCCTGCCTATCTTCTTCCCAAAACAAACTCTTCCCATTAGCCTTCGCGATCTCCTCCCGCCCTATCGGCCTTCCTGCGATTTCTTTCTTAACTTCCTCACTCATCTCCAAAGGCAACCCCTGCACCTTCCGCACAAACTCGTACATATGCTTAAAACTCTGCTTTCCCGTCTTTACGTAACTTGTCTTATTTCCCGGTGAGACTACGACTAAGGCTGGAACAAATCCCACGCGAAGGGCTTTTGCGACATTTGCACCATAGAGCACTGGACCCGTCATGCCCGTAAAATCCTTAAACGAATCTACCCATGCTTGGGGATAGCGCTGAGGGGTAAGAGTTACCATGCGAAGGTTTGGGTCGCGCTTAACTACTTGCCATAGTCTTTCCACATCGGGACCCATGTCGCGACACCACTTGCAGTTTAGCGTCGTGAAAAAATATATCTCGGCTTGGCCGTTAGGATCTGGCTTAACTCGCTCTAGTGCTCGCTCGTGAGTCATCTTCCACATAGAGCCATTTTTTTCTCTAGCAGCGGCAAACTGTTTGTTAATAAACTGCCCAACTCCTACCCAGCTCTCCTCGTCGATTACCCCTTGTCGCACCATCGCCTCGCCAATTAAATTGGTTATCTCGCTAACTCTAATCATGAGGTTCGTCATGTAGCGCACGTAGGCATCGGCATATTGCGCTGCCGTCTCTCGGTCACCGTCCTCTAAGGCAGTAGCCATTCCGATAAATGGCCCCGGAGCTTCGGGATTGATGCGAATTGGAAAGTCGGCATCTGGCGCTAGTAAATGTGCAGTTGGATCGCTAGAAACGAATACGTGGGTTTTCTTGTCCGGAGTTGAAACTTCCTCGGCCTTTTTGACGCTTTTTTCTTGCTCTTTTCCAGCAACTTCTTGCTCAACAACTTCGCCCTTGGCTGAATTTTTTGTCTTAGGCGAAGTCTCTTTGGACGCAGAGTTCCCCTTGCTTTCTACAGGTTTATTAGTCGATTTTTCGCCGAAATAATCCTTTACGTTTATTACTTTTTCGCTTTTTAACGGATTTATGCTCTCAGGCGATTCGGCAGTGGCCCGCGACGCGCTAAAACTTAGCAGAAAAATCAGGCTGACGACGATTCTAAAAACCTGTCCTAAAACGGATAAGCTCCTAATATTACACATATTTTCTTTTTCCCTCTTTCAGAAAAGCTTAGGAAAACCTACTCAAATTACCCGTAATTTAAATATTAATGTTCTAAGTATGTTATGGCCGAAGTACTAATCTAAGTGACGTTATGCTTGGCCCCCAGGATGGACCAAAAAAGAAATGAGCCTTGTCGCACTTTCCTGAACTTTTAAGTTTCAAGAGTGCATCTTCAATTGTAGATGGAGGACACGCCAATGATTGGAAAAAATGACAGATTTTCGCGCTCACAAACCCTAGTTTGCTCATTCTGCGAGAAGACTCAGGACGAGGTTAGAAAGTTAGTTGCTGGGCCCTCAGTTTATATTTGCGATGAGTGCGTTGAGTTATGCAATGACATTTTGTGCGAGGAGCTGGGCGACCGCAACAAACCCTCCTTTCAGGATCGCCTTCCTACTCCGCGCGAGCTAAAGGATTTTCTGGATCGCTATGTGGTGGGCCAAGAACGCGCCAAAAAAGTTCTATCAGTTGCGGTTCACAACCACTACAAGCGCATTGAATATCTTTCCGCGGGGTGTAGCGATGTGGAGCTACAAAAATCAAATATACTTTTACTAGGCCCCACTGGTTGTGGAAAAACTCTTTTGGCTCAAATCCTTGCAAAAGTTCTCGACGTGCCATTTGCCATTGCGGATGCTACTAATCTTACCGAGGCCGGGTACGTAGGAGAGGACGTAGAGAGCATAGTGTTAAATTTACTCGTGGCTGCGAATTACGACATTGAAAAGGCCCAGAGGGGAATTATTTATATCGACGAGGTAGACAAGATTTCGAGAAAATCGGACTCTCCTTCAGTTACGCGAGATGTTTCTGGTGAAGGAGTTCAGCAGGCACTGCTAAAACTAATAGAAGGCACGGTAGCAAATTTGCCCCCTAAAGGTGGCCGCAAGCATCCGCAACAAGAGTTTATACACGTAGACACTACAAACATACTCTTCATCTGCGGTGGAGCCTTCGATGGCTTAGAAAACGCCATAAAAAAACGCCTTGGATCTCAAAAAATAGGATTTGGGTCTGACAAAGTATTATCACTTATAGACAAGGAAGAGAGCGTTCTTTCAAAAGTTGAGCCTAAAGACTTACAAACCTATGGCCTCATTCCGGAGTTCATAGGTCGCTTGCCAATAGTTGCCACACTCGACGAGCTTAGTGAGGACGATCTTGTTCAGGTGCTAACGACTCCAGAAAACGCTTTGGTAAAGCAGTACAAAAAACTCTTTGAGTTAAGCAACGTGCAACTGCGCTTTACGGAAGAGGCTATACGACAAATCGCTGCAAAAACGACTCAGAAAAAAACTGGTGCAAGGGGCTTACGCTCTATAATTGAGCAAGTAATGTTGGACACCATGTTTGAAATCCCCAGCGACGGCAATGTGAAAGAGGTAATTGTCTCCGAAAACGTAATTACCAACAACGAAAGCCCATTAGTCGTCTACGAAAACGCCGCACGGACTGGTTAACTAGTCTGTGGGAACGCTTGTCTACAGCAATCCTCAAATGAGAATGGATGAGGGAACCTCGATGTTAAACCTATCACACTAAAGACCTAGTCTCCTGACTGAGACCTGTTGCTCTATATAGTCGCTGTTGACTAATAGCGACTATTCGAGTACGTCTCGATTGTATCTCGTTCCGTTGATTAATTCTTGTTGCGAAACAATAGCAGTCAGTTGCTGCTGGGAGGGGGGAGGAAGGAGGTTTTTAATGATGGAGTTTTTAATCGAGTCCTGGAAAAAGGATCCGAAAAATCTTGTTTATTGTTTTTTGATTATCACTGCCTTTGGTGGAGTGATAATTTACGGTTTTGTAGCAGGCGTTATTAAGCTTGTTAAAAATAATTTTGATCTTGCCCCATTTCGGTGGAGAGATTTTATAAAAGGAACGATATAAAGATAATAATATCGCAAAAGGCACTGGAAATCCAGCATGATTGTCACATTGTTCGAGGAAAGGGGGGGGGCATTAGGT
>JADLFC010000030.1 GCA_020845775.1 Deltaproteobacteria bacterium | reverse complement strand
TAGTAGGCAAAAAACATTACCGTGATCTGTAAGCGGTGGATTTCTCGTGTAAGATTTGATTTATGCAAAAGAAACAGGGCTTTTTTTTGAATTCGTTAGTGGGGTTAAAGCTAGTGATGGCGCTAAGCGGCGTTATGCTGCTTGGGTTCGTAATAGTGCATATGCTTGGCAATTTGCAGATTTTTTTAGGACGCGATGCTTTTAATGCGTATGCGCATTTTCTAAAAAAGAATGAAGGTCTTTTGTGGGGAGCCCGTTTGTTTTTGTTAGCTGCACTACTTATTCATGTCTCGACTGCATTAAAATTGAGGCAGGTTAATAGTTCGGCACGCGGGTCGGATTATGTTTGCAAGAATACTGTGCAGGCTTCGTTTGCGTCGACGACTATGCTTGCTAGTGGTTTGCTAATCCTAGTTTATATAATCTACCATTTGGGGCATTTTACTTTGGGTACCTTTCATCCTGAGGTTTATTCTTTATCGATTAATAGAAATAACTCTGGCGAGCACGATGTGTACTATATGACTGTTCGTGGTTTTCAGAACGGCGTGGTCGCATTGGGTTACGTCTTAGCTATGGGCGTATTGTTTTGCCATTTAAGTCATGCAATTGCTAGTTTCTTTCAGACTTTAGGTCTTTCATGTCCTAGGAATTCATCATTTCTTAAAAAGTTAAGTGTTGTAGTTGCCGGGGTTGTATTTATCGGGTTTGTATCTATTCCGATTTCTGTTCAGCTCGGGTTTTTGAAGTTGCCTTTAGATTAGGGCCGTTAGATTAAGGGATATACCTCATGGAGCTAAGATCTAATATTCCATCTGGGCCATTGGCCGAAAAATGGGATAAGCACAAGTTTAATATCAAGTTGGTAAATCCAGCTAACAAGCGCAAATATAAGATATTGGTAGTGGGTAGTGGTTTAGCTGGAAGTTCTGCGGCTGCCTCACTCGCGGAGTTGGGATATGAAGTAAGTTGCTTTTGTTTCCACGGCTCGCCGCGGCGGGCGCACAGCATAGCGGCGCAAGGCGGCATTAATGCGGCGAAGAATTATCAGAATGACGGCGACAGCATATGGCGGCTGTTTTACGACACCGTTAAGGGCGGCGATTTTCGTTCTCGTGAGGCCAATGTTTATCGCCTGGCCCAAGTGAGTGTAAACATTATTGACCAGTGCGTGGCTCAGGGGGTGCCTTTCGCTCGTGAGTATGGGGGGCTCTTAGATAATCGTTCTTTTGGCGGAGCCCAAGTATCGAGGACATTTTACGCTCGCGGGCAAACTGGTCAGCAGTTGTTGCTCGGTGCCTATTCGGCCTTATCTCGTCAAGTTGGTTTAGGTAGGGTGCGAATGCATGTTTACAGCGAGATGCTGGACTTAGTTGTGAAGGATGGGCGTGCGTGTGGAATAGTCGTTAGGAATCTGCTCACAGGAAAGATTGAGGCGCACGCTGGGCACGCTGTAGTTCTAGCGACTGGTGGGTATACCAACGTGTTTTATCTTTCGACTAATGCCAAGGGATGTAATGTCACCGCGGCTTATAGGGCATATAAGCGAGGTGCTTGTTTTGCCAATCCCTGCTACACGCAAATTCATCCAACTTGCATTCCCGCCAGCGGGGAGCATCAAGCTAAGCTTACTCTCATGTCTGAATCGCTTAGGAATGACGGGCGAGTATGGGTGCCTAAGAAGCAAGGGGATCAGCGAAGGCCTGAGTCAATTCCAGAAAACGAGCGCGATTACTACTTGGAGCGCAAGTATCCAAGTTTCGGCAATCTTGCTCCGCGAGATATTTCTTCGCGAAGTGCCAAGGAAGCCTGTGATGATGGCAGAGGAGTGGGACGAACGGGCAAGGGAGTGTACTTAGACTTTAAGGACGCAATTAATCGCCTGGGTCGAGATGTGATCGAGGAGAGGTATGGGAATTTGTTTCACATGTATGAGAGAATTACGGCGGAGAATCCTTACGAGCAGCCCATGCGAATTTACCCAGCTCCGCATTACAGCATGGGGGGACTGTGGGTAGATTACAACTTGATGAGCAATTTACCGGGCTTATTTGTGATAGGCGAGGCTAACTTTTCGGATCACGGTGCTAATCGACTTGGAGCTAGTGCTTTAATGCAAGGATTAGCAGATGGGTATTTTATTTTGCCCTATACTATTGGCGGATATTTGGCAGGGATAAAAGGCGATCCGATTAGTCGCGAGGCAGCAGAGTTTAAAGTGGTTGCTGGGGATGTTGAAAAAAGAATAAATCGCTTCCTGTCGTCTAAGGGAAGCAAGCCAGTGGATTATTTTCACCGCAAGCTCGGAAAAATTATGTGGGAAAATTGTGGTATGGCGCGCACTGAGGCAAGTTTAAAAAAAGCGCTGCGAGAGATACCGGTGGTAGCGGAGGAATTTTGGAGTGATATGCGAGTTAGTGGCAGTGGAGAAGAACTGAACCTGTCGCTAGAAAAAGCTGGCAGAGTTGCGGATTTTCTTGAGTTTGCTGAACTTTTATGCACCGATGCTTTAGAGAGGCGGGAATCCTGTGGAGGGCATTTTAGGGAAGAATATCAAATGCCTGATGGAGAAGCCAGACGCGACGATGCTAATTTCGGTTTCGTAGCAGCTTGGGAATATCGAGGCGATGGCAATAAGCCAGTCATGCACAAAGAGGATTTAGTTTTTGAGAATGTTGAACTTGCCGTTAGGAGCTATAAATAATGCGATTTACTCTACATATTTGGAGGCAAAAGAACTGCCAGTCGCCAGGTAGGATGGAGCGTTATGAAGTTAGCGACATTACTGAGGACATGTCGTTTATCGAAATGCTCGACGTTTTAAACCTCGAATTAATTGAGAAGGGAGAAGAGCCCATTTCGTTTGAGTCGGATTGTTTAGAAGGAATTTGTGGAACCTGCGGTTTAGTGATAAATGGCATTGCGCATGGGCCAGAAAAGGGCGTTACCACCTGCCAATTGCACATGCGCTCATTTCGGGATGGCGAGAACATTTACATAGAACCATTTCGCTCAAAAGCATTTCCGCTTGTAAAGGATTTAGTTGTCGACAGGAGTGCGTTAGACAGGATTATTCAAGCTGGCGGTTTTATTTCCGTAAACACTGGCGGAGTTCCCGATGCGAACTGCATTCCTATCTCGAAGCATGATGCCGATTTGGCGATGGATATGGCTGCATGTGTTGGATGTGGAGCATGTGTAGCGTCTTGCAAGAATGCAGCGGCGATGTTGTTTACTGCTGCAAAAGTCTCGCAATTTGCCGTTTTGCCACAAGGACAACCGGAAAGAAAAGACCGGGTCGTAAGTATGCTTGATGCAATGGACAAAGAGGGTTTTGGAGCCTGCTCCAACCAATACGAATGCGAAGCCGTATGTCCTAAGGAAATAAAAGTTAGCGCCATTGCCAGGATGAACCGCGAGTATTTTAGGGCGAAAGCTCTTATTTGAGGCAATAGGCCGGTTTTATAGAAGTAGCTATATAACCACCATCAGCATGATTTGTTATGCCGCAATTGAGGGATGTAGTTATATTGTCACTTAAAACAATTCGCCTTTCCATAGGCTATCCAGAAACGCGTTCCAGGGGAAAATTTCAATTTTACCAACTTTTCTTTTAATGGCCTCCTTCGAAACGACAATATGGCGTTTCGAAATTCCCTCCTCGATAAATGCCTTAAGTCCTTTTAGGGCTCTATCTGGAACACTCTCTGATGCTTTAACTTCTATCGCCAAAGAGTCGCCTATAACAAAATCGACTTCCATGCCAGATTGGCTTCTCCAAAAAGTAAGAGCCTCCTGTCTCCTTGAGTAAGACAAATAGGCTCTAATTTCTAAGGCAATAAAATGTTCAAACGCTTTTCCATATGCATTAGACCTAGCTGGTAGCTCACGTCTGTCTAGAAGCGCACTGGTTACACCCAAATCAAACAAATAGAATTTAGGTCTAC